>NZ_MUFK01000004.1:0-116081 GCF_001996085.1 Salinivibrio sp. PR5 | reverse complement strand
GATAAGCGCTGAAAGCATCTAAGCGCGAAGCTGGCCCCGAGATGAGTCATCCCTAGAGCTTCGAGCTCTCTAAAGGGTTGTCGTAGACGACGACGTTGATAGGCAGGGTGTGTAAGCGCTGTGAGGCGTTGAGCTAACCTGTACTAATTGCCCGTGAGGCTTAACCATACAACACCCAAGAGGTTTTGGGTTGGACTTGAAATAAAGCCAGTTGATTGTGGCGAGAACGAACAGCTTTCTAGATTACCGAATTTGCTTGGCGACCATAGCGCTTTGGACCCACCTGACTCCATGCCGAACTCAGTAGTGAAACGAAGCAGCGCCGATGGTAGTGTGGGGTCTCCCCATGTGAGAGTAGGACATCGCCAGGCTCTCATTGCTTATCTTGTTGATAGCTCGATGCTGTTGATATCTGCGATGCTCATGTATTGGCATACACTGCGCGTCTCGATTCAACATCCTCATCGCATCAAACAAGATAATCTAATTAGAGCTTAATGTTGGGCTTTAGTTAGCAAAAATTTAATCATCAAAGCAGATATGCGTAAGACTTTGATGAGACAGAATTGGTGCGGAGTGGTAGTTCAGTTGGTTAGAATACCGGCCTGTCACGCCGGGGGTCGCGGGTTCGAGTCCCGTCCACTCCGCCACTACTTAGAAACCCTGCTAATTTTAGTAGGGTTTTTTGTTATTGGCCAGGTTCGCCCTGCGGGCGAATGAGTCCCGGTTGCCCGCAACCCCGGCCCTCCGCCACTGCTTAGAAACCCTAGCTGAAAAGCTGGGGTTTTTTGTGATTGGGGCGTTGGGGCGATTTGCTTTATAAATAAGCGATCAAACGTCTGAAGAGTAATTGGTGGTGGTAATTTGTCGCGGGATCGCTACAATAGGCACCTATCTACAGGGGTATAGCTCCAATTGGCAGAGCAGCGGATTCCAAATCCGCGTGTTGGGGGTTCGAATCCCTCTACCCCTGCCAAATACCAAAGCATCGACATCGTCGGTGCTTTTTTTGTATGTGAATCATCAAGGTTCTCGTAATCCGATTAAGGGTAGATGTGAACATGCAATCTACACAAAAGCGTGTCGGGGGCTGGGTCGCCAGCCCGGTCGAATCCCTCTACCCCTGCCAAACATCAAAGCATCGACATTGTCGGTGCTTTTTTTGTATGTGACTCATTATGCTTCTAGCACCCCTGATCCTTTTCCCTTTTTCTTCCTCCTGTTTCTTGTTCACATGTCGCGGTATGATGACTTTTTACCAATCAAAAGGAGCCCCCAGTGGTAAGCATATTGTGGGTAGGACTTGGTGGCGCATTAGGGGCGTCTTCGCGTTTTTTAGTTTCAGAGTGGAGCGTCGCAGTGTTTGGTCGAGGATTCCCGTACGGCACCCTAATGGTTAATGTGCTAGGATCATTAGCGATGGGTGTCTTTTTAGCGGCGATGAGTCAAGAGCTGATTGCCCCTGTACCTTG
The DNA here is from genome assembly GCF_001996085.1 of Salinivibrio sp. PR5. NCBI lineage: Bacteria > Pseudomonadati > Pseudomonadota > Gammaproteobacteria > Vibrionales > Vibrionaceae > Salinivibrio > Salinivibrio sp. PR5. The sequence goes on along the minus strand of NZ_MUFK01000004.1, from coordinate 114,609 downwards.
GCGTCAACTGATTGCGATTGGCTTTTTGGGCGCGTTCACCACCTTCTCGACCTTTTCAGTGGATACCTTGCTTCTTTTTCAACATGGTGAGACGGTGAAAGCCTTGTTAAACGTGGGTCTCAACCTTGCGTTATGCTTAGGAGCGGCCGCGATGGGGGCTTGGTTGCTAGGACGCATTACTGGGTAGGTAAAAACATGCCATTACGTCGCTTGTTGTTGCGGCGGTGATTTCTTATACTGGCGTTGAACTTGTCGGAGTGCCAATTGGCTGAGACCACGTTAAGTGGGATCCGTTGAACCTGATCTGGTTAGTACCAGCGAAGGGAACAAGAGATGCATCAGATCACAGACCGTACGCGTCTGCCAGTTTTGCTCACATCTCAATTCAGCGTTTTCCGGCAAGCATTAATTCCCATAATGAACACCGGAGTAATGCTATGTCGACCCGTAAACAGGCCCGTCTTGAGGCCAAATCCTTTATCGATTCTCTCTCTGCGCAAACCTACCCCAACTCGGAAAAAGTCTATGTCGAGGGATCGCGACCCGATATTCGCGTAGGGATGCGAGAGATCCATTTGTCTCCGACCTTTGTGGGTGGCAGTAAAGACAATCCGCAGTACGAGGCCAACGAGTCCATTCGGGTTTATGACACATCAGGGCCTTATACTGACCCACAGAGTGCTATCGATATTTACCAAGGCTTAGCGCCAGTGCGCAAAGCCTGGATTGATGAGCGTGCCGATACAGAGTTTCTTGATGCAGTGAGCTCAGACTATGCGCAGACCCGCCTCAGTGATGAAACCTTAGATGATCTTCGCTTTAATGCCTTACCGCCTATCCGTCGGGCGAAACCTAACCAATGTGTGACCCAACTTCACTACGCACGCCAAGGCATTATCACCCCAGAGATGGAGTTTATCGCGATCCGGGAAAATATGGGGCGTCAGCAGTATCGTGAAGAGCAGCTAAACCGCCAGCACCCAGGAGAAAGCTTTGGCGCGCATTTACCCTCAAACATCACTCCCGAATTTGTGCGCCAAGAAGTTGCTGAAGGGCGTGCGATTATTCCTGCCAACATTAACCACCCAGAAGCGGAGCCGATGATCATTGGGCGTAACTTTCTGGTGAAAGTGAATGCCAATATTGGTAACTCGGCGGTGAGCTCCTCCATTGAAGAAGAAACCGAAAAGTTGGTGTGGGCGACCCGTTGGGGCGCGGATACGGTGATGGATTTATCGACCGGACGCAATATCCACGAAACTCGCGAGTGGATTTTACGTAATAGCCCAGTCCCGATTGGCACCGTACCTATGTATCAGGCGCTTGAGAAAGTGAATGGCATTGCCGAAGATCTGACTTGGGAAGTGATGCGCGATACCTTGATAGAGCAAGCCGAACAAGGGGTCGACTACTTTACCATTCACGCCGGGGTGCGTTTGCACTATGTGCCCATGACTGCCAATCGCGTGACTGGGATTGTCTCGCGTGGTGGGTCGATTATCGCCAAATGGTGCTTGGCGCATCATCAAGAAAGCTTCCTCTATACCCATTTTCGTGAAATCTGCGAGATTTGTGCCGCCTATGATGTATCGCTGTCGTTAGGCGATGGATTGCGCCCAGGCTCAGTAGCTGACGCGAACGACGAAGCCCAGTTCAGTGAGTTACGTACCCTGGGCGAGCTAACCAAGGTGGCATGGGAATACGATGTGCAGGTGATGATTGAAGGCCCCGGTCATGTGCCCATGCACATGATCAAAGAGAATATGGACGAGCAGCTCACCCATTGCCACGAAGCGCCCTTTTATACTTTAGGCCCGCTGACTACCGATATTGCGCCTGGCTATGACCACATTACCTCCGGGATTGGTGCGGCGATGATTGGCTGGTTTGGGTGTGCGATGCTTTGCTATGTCACGCCCAAAGAGCATCTGGGTCTGCCCAATAAAGAGGATGTTAAAACTGGACTGATTACTTACAAGTTGTGTGCGCACGCCGCCGACTTAGCCAAAGGACATCCGGGCGCGCAGGTGCGAGATAACGCCATTTCCAAAGCGCGCTTTGAATTTCGCTGGGAAGATCAGTTTAACCTTGCATTAGATCCAGTGACGGCGCGTGCTTATCACGATGAAACACTGCCTCAAGAGTCGGGCAAGGTCGCGCATTTTTGCTCCATGTGTGGGCCAAAATTCTGCTCCATGAAAATCAGCCAAGAAGTCCGCGATTACGCCAAAGAAAATGGCTATGCCGCTGCGGGCGAAGCGATTGATGTCACCATGCTGGAAGACCCGTTAGCAGGCATGCAGCAAAAATCGCAAGAGTTTCGAGAAAAGGGCAGTGAGCTCTACCTGCAAAAATCTCATCATTCGCCACAACAAGGCGCTGAGGTAAGCGACAGCGATAAGGTGGAATCATGAGCCTGACCCCGTTTGCGCCTATGTCGGAAGGCATAGGCCCATTATATCCGGTGGTAGACGACGTGGATTTACTTGAACGCTTACTTTGCTTGGGCGTGAAAACCGTGCAACTGCGTGTGAAGCAGCCAGCCCATCCACAATTGTCATACTGGGTACAGCGCGCGGTGGCATTGGGTCGCGCGCACCATGCGCAGGTGTTTATCAACGATCACTGGCAGCTTGCGCTTGAAGCTGGCGCCTATGGCGTTCATCTGGGCCAGCAAGACTCACAAGAGGCGGATCTTGACCGACTTGCGCGGCAAGGCGTGCGCCTTGGCGTATCGACACGCAGTCCCGAACAACTTGCTGCAGCGATTGCACTCTCGCCCAGTTATCTTGCCATCGGCCATATTTTTCCCACTACCACCAAACAGCTCGCCGAGCCGCCGCAAGGCATTTCTGCGTTAGCTCAGCAGGTGGCGACTGTGGATGGCCGCTTCCCGACGGTGGCGATTGGCGGTATTGATCTCAACCGAGCCCCTGACGTTTGGCGCACTGGCGTGGACGCCATTGCGGTGGTCCGTGCCGTGACGCAAGCGCCTGATTTAGCGGCGCGCATTGACGCATTTAATCGCTGTCTTAATCCATCAAGACAGCAAGGAGGGCGTGATGCTATCGGACAGTGAATACCTGCGTTATAGCCGGCAAATCATGCTGCCAGAAGTCGGAGAGTGCGGGCAGCAGGCACTTGGCAAGGCGCGCGTGTTAATGGTGGGTGCCGGTGGGCTTGGAACCACCGCGGGCCTCTATCTTGCAGGCGCTGGCGTGGGTCAGTTAGCGATTGCTGACTCGGACCACATTGAGCTATCTAATTTGGCGCGTCAGGTGGCGTATCGGGAGGCGCAAATCGGCACCGATAAAGCCGCGTCGCTAGCCGCTAACTTGGTCGCGCTGAATCCAAATTGCCAGTGCCGAGCCATCAATGCCTATCTAGAAGGTGAGCGTCTGGCGCTTGAAGTGGCGATGGCGGATGTGGTCCTTGACTGCAGTGATAATCTCGCCACTCGCCATGCAGTCAATCAAGCCTGTGTAGAGGCTGGTACGCCGTTGGTGAGCGCGGCGGCGATCGGTTGGCAAGGCCAGTTATTGGTTTATCAACCGCATAGCGCATGTTATGCGTGCGCCTTCGCAGACGTGACGCTTTCTGAACCCACACGCTGCGCTGAAGCTGGGGTAATGGGACCTGTGGTCGGCATGATGGCCACCGCGCAAGCGCTGGAAGGAATAAAGCTGTTATTAGGGCAGGCGGTCGGGACCAATCGCTTGTCACGACTGGATGGACAAACCATGACATGGCAGCACTTTTCGCTGCCCGTGGATCCGCACTGTGCGGTTTGTCAGCCAAAGCGGGAGGTAAGCGATGCAGTTAACCATTAATGACACGCCGACAGAGGTCAATGCCACGACCGTCGCGCAATTGATTGAGGAGATGAAGGTGCCGGCCGAGTCGGTCGCAGTGGCGCTAAATCAGACCATTATTGCGCGTGATGCTTGGTCATCCACGTCACTCACCGCTGGCGATAGCTTGGCGGTCTTTCAAGCGATTGCCGGAGGATAATTATGTTAACCATTGCGGATACGACGTTTTCATCTCGACTGTTAACCGGCACCGGCAAGTTTGCTAGTCGCAAGACCATGGCCGAATCACTGGCGGCCAGTGGCACGGAACTGGTCACCATGGCGCTAAAGCGAGTCGATGTCCATGCCATACAAGATGATATTTTAACCCCGCTGCGCGAGCTAGGTGTGCGCTTGTTGCCTAATACCTCGGGAGCGAAGAATGCGCAAGAAGCGGTCTTTGCCGCGCGTCTTGCCCGAGAAGCATTGGGAACGCACTGGGTGAAGTTAGAGATTCACCCCGACCCCAAATATTTGATGCCTGACCCGATTGAAACCCTTCAAGCGGCGAAAACCCTTGTAGATGAGGGGTTTGTGGTGCTGCCATATTGTCATGCTGATCCTGTGCTGTGTAAGCGTTTGGAAGAGGTGGGATGCGCGGCGGTGATGCCCCTTGGCTCACCGATTGGCTCCAACCAAGGGCTGGCCTCAATGGCGTTTCTCGACATCATTATCGAGCAAGCCCGTGTGCCGGTGATCATTGATGCCGGCATTGGCGCACCGTCAGATGCGGCGTTAGCGATGGAGCGGGGCGCCGATGCCGTCTTGGTGAACACTGCCATTGCCACCGCCGGCGATCCGATTGCCATGGGCGCGGCGTTTAAACAAGCGGTTGAAGCCGGACACTGTGCGTATCGCGCTGGGCTGGCGGGCTCACATAATCACGCCCACGCTTCTAGCCCCTTAACCGCGTTTCTTGACGCTAAGGAGGCGTGATGAGTTTTTCTGAGCGGTGGGCAGCACTCGATTGGGATCATCATCGCCTTTCGATTTACAGCAAAACGCGCCAAGATGTCGAGCGGGCGCTGGCTAACTCCTCGCGTAATTTGGACGACTTCGCTGCCCTGATCAGTCCTGCCGCTGAAGCCTACCTTGAGGCCATGGCTCAGCAATCTGCGGCGCTGACGCGGCAGCGGTTTGGCTACACCATGGGGTTTTATATTCCGCTGTATCTCTCCAATTTGTGCGCTAACGTGTGTACCTATTGCGGTTTTTCGATGGAAAACCGAATCAAACGGCGCACGCTGGATGAAGCCGAAATCGCCGCCGAGTGTGAAGCGATAAAAAAAATGGGCTTTGACAGTGTGCTCTTGGTGACCGGTGAGCATGAAACCAAGGTGGGGCTCGATTATTTTCTCCGCGCCTTACCGGTGGTGAAGCAATACTTTCATCATGTGGCGATGGAGGTGCAGCCGCTGGATACCGAGGCGTATCGCGCCTTGGTGGCACAAGGTGTGGATGCGGTGATGGTGTACCAAGAAACCTACCACGCGCCAACCTATGGAGAACACCACAAGCGCGGGAATAAAACCGACTTTCACTATCGGTTGCAAACCCCAGATAGGTTGGCACAAGCAGGGGTTGATAAAATCGGCCTTGGCGCATTAATTGGCCTAGAGGACTGGCGTACCGACAGCTTTTTTACCGCCCAGCATCTCGATTATCTGGAAAAGCAATACTGGCAAAGCCGCTACTCGCTATCCTTTCCACGCTTACGCCCTTGCGCGGGCGCCTTACAGCCGAAATCGGTGATGACGGATAAGCAGCTGGTTCAGCTTATTTGTGCCTATCGGTTGTGGAATCCGCAGGTGGAGCTGTCGCTATCGACACGTGAGTCACCGCACTTTCGCGACAATGTGTTACCGCTTGGGGTCACGAGCTTATCCGCGGCGTCAAAAACCCAACCGGGCGGCTACGCGAACCCGGAGCCACAATTGGAGCAGTTTGCTATCAGTGATGAGCGCGGCGCGGCAGAGGTAGCCGCCAGCGTTCGTGCGCTCGGTTTTGAGGTGGTATGGAAAGATTGGGATAACATCTACGATATCGCGCGTCAGGCGCAAATGGCTTCACAAACGGCAGCGGGTTAGCGACAATGCGGGCATGAAACGTATTACTGTATATGTAGGTTCGCGCTGTCCTCACTGTGAGGCGGCCAAAGCCTACTTGGATAAAAAAGGGCTGCGTTATCGTGTTGTCGATACGGCTACGCCCAAAGGCAAGAAGCTGCTGGCGGCAACAGGGTCGCGGGGTGTCCCGGTGATTTGCATTGGCGATACTACCTTGCGCGGCTTTTCGCCTAAAGCGGTCGAGAAAGCCCTGAAAGGGGAATAAAAAAAGCGTCCAATCGGACGCTTTTTGTTTTTCACACTCGGTGAAGACGCGACTTAACGACTTAACGGCGCGGTCGCTTGTTTTAACCAAGCTTGGTCTTGATCATCGAGGTGGGGACTGATTTCATCCCACACGGTTTGATGATAGCGATTCCACCACTGGATTTCCGCCTCGCTGAGCAAGCTCACATCGACCAAACGACGATCGATCGGTGCACGCGTGAGTGAGGCAAACCCGAGCATCGTCATGTCGCCCTCGGTGGGCTTTTCTTCAATCAACTCGAGGTTTTCAATCCGGATCCCAAACGCGTCGGCGCGATAGTAGCCCGGCTCGTTTGATACCACCATGCCCGGCAATAGCGCGACGCTATTGGGCGCTTTGGAAATGCGCTGCGGACCTTCGTGCACGTCCAAGAAATGCCCGACACCGTGACCGGTGCCATGGTCAAAATCATAGCCGTGTTGCCACAAATACTGGCGTGCTAAGGCATCAAGCTGGCTGCCTGAGGTGCCTTTCGGGAACAGCGCGGTGGCCAGCGCAATATGCCCTTTAAGCACCAGCGTGAAGGCCTTTTTGATCTCAGCGCTGCACTCGCCCACCGGCACGGTACGGGTGATGTCGGTGGTGCCGTCATAGTATTGACCGCCTGAGTCGACCAAGTAGACGTTGTTGCTCTCAATCACGCTCGGTTTGGGCTGATTGTTGTGGTTATAGTGACACATGGCCGCATTGCCACCGGCGGCGGAAATGGTATCAAAGCTTAAGTCGACCAGTTGATCGTCTTGTTGGCGGAATTGATACAGGGTGTCTGCGAGCTCGGCTTCATCAGGGCGTTCACCGGCGTCGACTTGACGGTCAAACCAGGCCAAAAAGCGAGTCACGGCAACACCATCGCGCACGTGACAGGCACGCATACCGGCGATTTCTTGCGGGTTCTTGGCTGCTTTTTCAAGCGCACATGGGTCTTGCGCTTCCACCACAGTGACTTGCGCTTGTTGGAGGGTGTCCAGTGTCCATGCATTGGCACCGTTTAGGTCGACCAATACACGTTGACCGCTCAGCGCTTGCAGGGCATCAACCAGACTGTCTGGGTGCGCGACGCTCACGCCTTGGCCCACGTGAGCAGCAAAGCCTTCGGGGAGACGGTCAGGGTCGATAAACACCGTCACGTCACCGGATTGCTTGATAATCGCTTGGGTCAGTACCACGGGTAAACGTGGGATGTCGCGACCACGGATATTGAGCAGCCAACAGACGGCATCGGGTTGAGTGAGTACCGCGGCATCAAGATTCTGATCGGCTAACTGCTGGCCAATGGTTTGACGTTTATCCAAGCTGGCGCGGCCGGTTTTCTCTTCACCCAGTAAAATAGCAGGGCTATTAAGCGGGGCGGGGCGATCGTCCCACAAGCTTTCAATCGGGTTTTGCTCAACACTCACCAGTGTCAAAGCCCCATCCAGCGCGCGTTGGGTACGTTTGTACCAAGCAGCGCTATGCATGCGAGCGTCGATAGCCAGCTTAGCGCCCTTGGGTAATTGTTGCTGGGCCCATTGCACCGGTGGTTCATCAATCAGATGGCAGTAGTCAAACAGGCCGGCGGGGACTTGCTTACGGACTTGAACCACATAGCGGCCATCAACAAAAATTGCTGCCTTGTCGCGGGTGATCACCGCAGCGCCTGCTGAGCCGGTAAAGCCGGTCGCCCAGTGAAGGCGTTCGTTGTGCTCAGGCACATACTCACCGAGGTATTCGTCTTCATGGGGGATGAGTAGGGCGTCATAATCGTGTTGAGCCAGCCAGTGTCTTAGCTGCTCAATACGCTTGGTAAGGGTCGCGTCCATTATTCTTCCTTCTTTGTATGGGGTGAACTTGCCATGTTCGGCCACGCGTAAAAAACCAGTGGGTTAGACCCTAGCGCGATTGGCGATAGGCTGCAATTTTGCTGGGCTAAATTGCTGACAGCGTGAAATAATCAAGGCTTTCAGCCATTGGTGCCCTGGGTCATTTTCTTGATTTTGATGCCAAAACAAGGTGTACGCCATCGGCGGTATTGGCGTCGGTAACGGCCTTACCACCAAATTGAGCGACGCGGCAATATAATGCGCAAACTGGCTTGGTGAAGTAAACACCAGGTCGGTATAGGTACACAGGCTCGCCGCACTGTTGAAATCTGGCACGTACATGGCAATGTCACGCTCAATATTACGCTCTGCCAGTTTATAGTCCAACAGCCAGCGGTCATTCCCATCACACTTCACCTGTACATGTCGCAGTCCAAGGTAACGCGCTTCATCCCATGGACCCTTGAGTGCCGGGTGATCAGCGCGCATCAATACACACTGGTGATCTTGGCAAAGCTCTTGGTAGCGTACGCCTTTGGGCGGCATCATGGTCAGCATGGCATCGGCGGGATTTAAATCTTTACCGGTAATGCCAAAGTCGATATTGCCTCGCGCAAGCCCATCAAAGGTGGTTTGATCCCAAGCGGCGGTATTAAGGGTGATAGCTGGGGCCGCTTCTAGCATATCGCCAATAAACTGTGGCAGTAGCAATGGATAGGCGCTCTCGACGAGGGCAAAGCGAAAACAGCGATCGCTTAAGTGCGGCTGAAAGTGATCCGGCTCGGTCATCGCCGCAACATCATTGAGTAAAGCGCGTAATTTGGCCTGTAAGGCTTGCGCTCGAACGGTGGGTTTGAGCCCGTGGGCCGCTCGCGTAAAAAGCGGGTCGTTAAATTGCGCTCTAAGTCGGGCTAAGTTTTTACTCACTGCCGATTGGCTTAAATGCAGCCGTTTTGCCGCGCCCGTGACATTACACTCTTCCAACAATACATGTAAGCACACCAATAAATTAAGGTCGGTGCGCTGCAGCTGGTCCAAATCCATTACAGGTATTCTCCTTGGGAATAACTGCTTTTACTATAAACCATTATGGTTCATATCCTGAAGCCACTATACTGCGTGCCTGTATAGAGGAGTAACCAATGTCACACACTGATTCACCGACATCGAATCGCTTACTGGTCGCCTTAATGGTGTTACTGGTGCTGTTTAGCCCGATGGCGATTGATATTTATTTACCGGCGTTGCCGCATATGGCGGGAGACTTTAACGTTAACCCGACGCTGGTACAGGATACCATCACTTGGTTTATGTTTAGCTTAGGCTTAGGTCAGCTGTTCGCCGGCCCGTTGGCTGACCGCTTTGGTCGCAAACCTGTGGCCGTCATTGGCATACTGCTCTATGGACTGAGCTCGTTAATGGCGTGGCTCGCCACCTCGATGGATATGATGCTGGTGGCGCGTTTGCTGCAAGGTTTTGGCGCGTGCGCGACTTCCGTGTGTGCATTTGCAGCGGTGCGTGACAGATTCGGAGCTGAGCGCAGCGGCCATATGATTAGCTATCTTAATGGCGCGATTTGCTTTGTGCCTGCCTTGGCGCCGCTATTGGGGAGCTGGCTTACCCAAGTCTTTGACTGGCGCGCTAACTTCACCTTTATGCTCGGTTATGCGGTATTAGGGTTAGTATTAGTCATGGTCTTTTTGCCCGAGACACGCCCTGCGCACACGGACACTTCGGGTCGCCTATTTAGCGTACGCCGTTATTGGCAAGTGCTACGCGTACCAACATTTACCTACCACATCATCCTTTGCATGCTGGCGATGGCGGTGATCTTAGCGTATGTCACCTCCGCGCCTGTATTGCTGATGGATAGGTACGGTATTTCCATGAACAGCTTCACTTTTTGGTTTGGTGCTAACGCGGCACTAAACATTGCCGCGGCGATGTTAGCGCCGCGCTATATGGAAAAATTTGGTAGCCGCCGTGCGCTCAATATTGGCTTGATGATGCTGGTAGGCTCGGGTGGGCTGATGCTGGCATTAAGCTCTATTGCGACGCCTTGGGCCTTTATGTTGCCGATTTTTACCTCGTCATTTGGCTTTGCTTGGGTGTTAGGCGCGTCAGCCGGCGCCGCTTTAGCCCCATTTTCTGACCGTGCTGGCACAGCGGCAGCCTTATTGGGATTGTTCCAAATGAGTGGTGCAGGGCTTTTGGTTAGCTTAACCCAGCGCTTGGGGTTATCGGCCAGCGATCTGATGACCGTACATATGTGGCTCTTGTTGCCTGGCCTCGTGATTTTGTGGTCCCCAGTTGGGAAGCAATGGCATGCAGCAACGATAAAACAGTAAGAAAATCAATAAAAACAACGTCTCAGTTGGCAAAGTATAATAAGACGTGAAAAACGCAGGGGTCTCGACAACCCATCATCCCTTTTCGCTGGCTTCGGCCAGCGTTTTTTTATTTTGCTAAAAGTGCGTGGTTCGGAGTATATTTACTAAGCAAATCGAATTAACGCTCATTCCTTTTCGTTTTTATCTCAAAGGTCAGTTACACACTATGTCATTATCGACAATCGAAATGGCGCGCGTCCTCGAACAACTTGAGGAATCGCCAGAAAAAATCATGTTTGGCAAATTACTGCAAGAATTAGGTAGCCAAAGTGAAGAGCGTGTACGCAGTGCTGCACGTCAAGTGCCACTGAAATACTTGCGTGAACTGGTTTACCAATTTAATTCTGTGATTGAAGAGCGCCGTTCTGAGCGCATTGAAGAAATCACCCAAGGCTTACTGCAAGATGGTCTCTCTGCTGACGAGCTCTATCAGTACATGACACAGCGTAAAGTTGGCTAACCCCTAGTCCACACTGTGTGATTGTGGCGCCCATAAGGTGACGCCACTGAGCTTTACATGAGTGACTATGACGACGCACTGGCAGCGGACGGTTTGTCACGCTTGCCTGTGCGCTGTTGAATTAATAATCCCACCACAATGCACATCAAACCAATTAAAGTGCTTAGATGAATGGTCTCACCAATAATGGTGGCGAGTAATAGCAGTGAAATAAACGGTGATATAAATATCAGATTACTGATCCGAGAGGTATTCTGAGTATATTTCATCGCGCTCAGCCACAGCATAAATGTCACGCCCATTTCAAACAGACCAACGTAACTCACGGCGAGCCACCCTTGCCATGGAATGCCTTGCCACGATGCGGTTAGCCCCGCCAAAGTAAGAGAAATGGGTAGCGAAAGGACAAAGCTTAATAATATCCCGACTACAGGATCGGCAGCGTTTTTAGTATTTAATATCCAGTAGCCTGCCCATAGTAGTGTCGATAATAATGCCAACCCAATCCCCAATGGGCTATCAAATTGCAGCGAAAATAGTTGTCCCTTGGTGGCAATAATTACCACGCCGAAATACCCCAATGCCGCAGCAATCCAATCTTGACGACGAATCGTCTGCCCTAAGAAAAGCGCTGCCATCAACGTTAAGGTAATGGCCCAGCTGTAATTTAAAGGCTGCGCTAATGAGGCAGGTAATAGATCGTACGCCTTAAATAGGACTAAGTAATAAATCAGTGGATTGACGAGTCCTAATACAAGGTAGTAACCCGGTCGCGCGCGAAAGGTTGGCCAGATGGCGCCCAATTTGCCTTGGAGCGCGGCAATGGCGAATAGGATCACCACAGAGACGACACTGGCGGCGGCCAGCATCTGTATGGGCGACATATAGCGTAGCGTTATCTTAAATGCGGTGGCGACGGTCGACCAAAGTAAGACGGCTGATAGGGCGAATATCAGCGCCTTGCGCTCATCATGCATGCTGCGTCCTTGCGGTTATGCCAGTGTTTTTAGGCAGTCTACGGGATCCCATGTCTCTGAGATAGACTGGACATTTATCCAGTGTGCGATTAGCCTTTGCTGGCATAACTGACTGTAAAATAGAGACCTCGCTATGCTGGATGGCTTGTCGTTAACCTCATTGCATTTTATTGCGTTTTTACTCGGGGCGGGCGGTACCTGTGTGCTCGGTTATGCGGTGCATCGACGCGTGCTCGCGCAATACCAACATTGGTATCAGGCGCAGCAAGATCAGCAGCATATAGCCTTTGAGGCGCAACGCGAACACTGGCAACAACAACAGGCACATCAACAGCAAGAGCTGGATAACCTGGATGTTGAGCGCGACCGCTTGAGCCAAGAGCTACGCCACTATTACGGTAAGCTCACGTCGGCAGCTGAAAAATTGCGACAGCTGGAGCAGCTGCGGCAACATAACCAAAGTTTGGAGCAAAAACTTGATAGCTTGCGGGATGAAAAGGCCGAATTACTGGCTGAACTTCGCGAAGTGAAAGCGAGCGCAGAACAACAATTACACGCTGCACAAGAAAAACAAGCATTGCTCGAAAATGCAGAAGAACGCTTACGCGCCCAATTTGAGCAGCTTGCCAATCAAGTGTTTGAACAAAAAGTCCACTCCGTCGATGAGCAAAACAAAATGAGTCTCGAGACTTTACTCGGGCCGCTGAAATCGCAACTGGAAGGGTTTAAAAAGCAAGTGACTGACAGTTTTGGCGAACAAGCCAAAGAGCGTCATACCCTGATTCATGAAATCAAAAATCTGCAGCAATTAAACGCAGATATGACCCGTGAAGCCCATAACCTGACCCAAGCCCTTAAAGGGGATAACAAACAGCAAGGCAACTGGGGCGAAGTGGTATTGGCGCGTGTGTTAGAAGAATCTGGCTTGCGTGAAGGACATGAATACCATACTCAAGTGAACCTTGAGAATGAGCAAGGCAAACGCTATCAACCAGACGTGATTGTAAAACTGCCGCAAGACAAAGATGTGGTGATAGATGCCAAGATGGCATTGGTGGCCTACGAGCGTTATTACAATGCGGAGTCCATTGTTGAGCAAGATGCGGCTTTGAAAGAGCATGTGCAAGCGATCCGTGCCCACATCCGTGGCCTTGGACGCAAAGACTATCACCAACTGCATGGCGTGAAGACGCTGGATTATGTGTTGATGTTTATCCCTGTGGAGCCTGCGTTCCAAATTGCCATTGAAGCCGACCCTAGTCTGATTCGTGAGGCGATGGATAACAATATTATGTTAGTCAGCCCCACCACCTTGCTGGTGGCGTTACGTACCATCAATAACCTTTGGCGCTACGAATACCAAAACCAGAACGCCAAACAGATTGCAGAGAAAGCCAGTAAGCTCTACGACAAGGTGCGTTTATTTGTCAGCGACATGGAAGGGTTGGGGAGCGCATTGGGTAAAGCGAACGACAGTTATCATGGCGCGATGAATAAGCTCAGCCAAGGTCGAGGCAATATTCTTCGCCAAGCCGAGGGCTTTAAAGCCCTTGGCGTCGAGGTAAAGCGCGATATCAGTCCAGCGCTTGCGAATGCGGCATTAACTTCTTTTTCTCCCCAAGGCGCAGACGAAGACGATCCGGTGTCTGACATTTCGTCTGTGAACAAATAGAAGAAACTTGGTCCCGCGCTTGGAGTCCGGATGGGCGATAAAGTAAACTAGGGCCAACACGTTAGGGGATTAACATGACAGATAAACAAACGCATCAGGACCAAGAGACCATCGACTTTGGCTTTCAGCAAGTCAAACGCCAAGAAAAAGAAAGCATGGTAGCCAATGTATTTCACTCGGTGGCCGCAAAATATGATCTGATGAACGACGTCATGTCGATGGGCATCCATCGGATATGGAAGCGTTTTACCATTGACTGCAGTGGCGTGCGCGCAGGGCAGAAAGTCCTCGACTTAGCCGGCGGAACGGGCGATCTGACCGCCAAATTCTCGCGTCTGGTCGGCGAGAGCGGTGAAGTGGTACTCGCCGATATCAATAACTCCATGTTGAAAGTGGGCCGTGACAAACTGCGTGATAAAGGCATTGTGGGCAATGTCAGTTACGTACAAGCGAACGCAGAAGCGTTGCCATTTCCCGATGATCACTTTGATTGCATCACCATCGCGTTTGGCCTGCGTAATGTCACCGATAAAGATGCGGCCTTGCGTTCGATGTTCCGTGTGCTCAAACCGGGGGGACGTCTGTTGGTATTGGAATTCTCTAAACCAGTCGTTGCGCCGCTTTCCAAAGTGTATGACGCCTACTCATTCCATGTCTTGCCGAAAATGGGCCAGCTTATTGTCAACGATCCAGATAGCTACCGCTATTTGGCCGAGTCGATTCGCATGCACCCTGATCAAGAAACATTAAAAGGAATGATGGAACAAGCCGGGTTTGAACAAACCAGCTACCACAACCTGACCGGTGGCATTGTCGCCCTGCACCGCGGATTTAAATTCTAAGGAGCCAGTATGGCCTTTGATTCTCTCGTGTGTGCCGCCTTGGAGACAGCATTAAATGGCGTGATCACACGCGATGCTGATAGCCAGCGCCGTTTGGCGCGCCTCAAAGGCCGTACGATTCGCGTTTCTTTGCAAGAGTGGAATAAGCAATTTGTCTTCGCGTTCAGCCAACGTGTGGATGTGCTCAGCCACTACGAAGCACAGCCTGATTGTGCACTCTCTCTCTCGCTTGCCGCGCTGCCTAAACTGCAACAAAAAGCCAATATTACCGCGCTGATCAAAGCCGATCAGCTGACCCTTGATGGCGATATCGATGTCGCCCAGCAATTCTCGCAACTGCTCAGCGGATTGCAGTTTGATATTGCCGAGTGGCTCTCGCCCTATATGGGGGATGTGATGGCACATACTGTGGTGAGTCACGCCCAAAAGCGCTGGCAGCAAGCGAACCAACTTGCCTCGCGTCAGCAACGCTACCTTGGCGAGGTATTAACCGAAGAATGGCGCGTGGCTCCGGGGCCATTGGAAGTGGCCTATTTTTCGGATCAGGTCGATGAGATCCGCAGTGATGTTGCCAGACTTGAGGCACGTTTTAAGCAGTTGGCTGAACGGATGGAGTCCTAATGACGCTCAGTGAAATTCGTCGTTTATATTTTATTATTCGCACCCTGCTGCTTTATGGGTTAGACGCCTTGTTGCCTAAGCAGCCAATTACCCGCTTAGCACACTTGGGGCGCCAGTCTTTATTTTGGTTGAAAAACCAGCACCCCGATAAACCTGTGGGTGAGCGACTACGTTTGGCACTGCAAAGCTTGGGCCCGGTATGGGTGAAGCTTGGCCAGATGATGTCGACGCGCCGCGATCTTTTTCCTGCCGATATCGCCAACGAGTTGGCTCAGCTACAAGATAAAGTCGCGCCGTTTGATGGCCACAAAGCTAAGGCGCAAATCGAAGCCTCGCTGGGTGGGCCATTAGAGACTTGGTTCAGCGACTTTGATCCTAGCCCGCTCGCCTCCGCGTCGATCGCGCAAGTGCATACTGCCACCTTAAAATCGAATGGGCGTGAAGTGGTGCTGAAGGTGATCCGTCCCGATATCCTGCCGGTTATTCAAGCTGACTTGCGCTTGATGTATCGCGTGGCACGGCTGGTGGCGCGTTTTCTGCCTGATGCTCGCCGGTTAAAACCGGTCGAAGTGATCCGCGAGTATGAAAAAACCTTGCTTGATGAGCTGGACTTAATGCGCGAAGCGGCCAACACCATTCAGCTGCGCCGCAACTTTGAAAACGACCCCGCACTGTATGTGCCTGAAGTATTCAGTGACTACTGCCGCAAAGACGTGATGGTGTCTGAGCGTATCTATGGCATTCAAGTGTCGGATATCGAGGCGCTGGAGGCCAATGGCACTGACATGAAATTGCTGGCCGAGCGTGGGGTTGAGGTCTTCTTTACCCAAGTATTCCGAGACAGCTTTTTCCATGCGGACATGCACCCGGGCAACGTGTTTGTTTCCTACGAACACCCGCATGACCCGCAGTGGATTGGGCTCGATTGCGGGATTGTCGGTACCTTAAATCGCGACGATAAACGCTATTTAGCAGAAAACTTTATCGCGTTCTTTAACCGTGATTATCGCAAAGTCGCTGAGTTGCACGTCGATTCTGGCTGGGTGCCGCATGACACTAATGTGGATGATTTTGAATTTGCCATCCGCACCGTGTGTGAGCCCATTTTCGAAAAACCGCTGTGCGAAATCTCGTTCGGTAACGTTTTATTGAACCTATTTAACACCGCGCGACGTTTTAATATGGAAGTGCAGCCACAGCTGGTACTGTTACAAAAAACCTTGCTCTATATCGAAGGACTGGGGCGTCAGCTCTATCCGCAGTTGGATCTCTGGACCACGGCTAAGCCGTTTTTAGAGTCGTGGATGAAACAGCAAGTAGGGCCACAAGCGGTGTGGGCGGCGGTCAAAGAGAAAGCGCCATTTTGGGCTGAGAAGCTACCCGAAATCCCAGAGCTGGTGTATGACGGATTGCGTCAAGGGCGACAAATTAACCAACGGCTCGATGCTTACTATCATGGTTATTTGCAAACACGGCAACGTCATTCACGCGCCACCTACATGCTCGGTATTGGCGCCACCTTGCTACTGACGGCAACCATACTGTTTGCCAATCAGGTAGAGGTCTTACCTTCGGTCGCAGCCGGCGGCGCGGTGATTTTTTGGTTGTGGGGTTGGCGACTTTGTAATAAAACCTGTAATAAATAGCAGCTACACTGCTGCGCTCAATTGATGTAAACCAACACGTGGAAGGGAACCAGTATGGGTGGAATTAGTATTTGGCAGTTGCTGATTATCGCAGTGATTGTGGTATTGCTATTTGGCACGAAAAAGCTTCGTAACATGGGCGGCGATTTAGGCTCAGCGGTGAAAGGCTTTAAAAAAGCCATGAACGATGACGAGGACAGCCAAAAAGGCAAAGACGCAGACTTCCAGCAAAAGACCCTTGATGATACTGGGGCTGAGACGTCAACAAACGAGCAAGCACGTAAAGATAAAGAGCAGGTATAACCGTGTTTGATATAGGTTTCTGGGAACTTGTGCTGATCGCCGTGATTGGCTTAGTGGTACTGGGCCCAGAGCGACTGCCCGTCGCGATACGGAATATGTCGCGTTGGGTGGGGGCAGCGAAGCGTATGGCAGGCTCTGTCCGAGACGAGCTCGAGCAAGAGCTTAAAATTAAAGAGCTGCAAGACAACTTACGCAAAGCCGAGCAGGCTGGCATGAAAGACCTTGACCCTGAGCTGCAGCAATCGGTGGATACCTTGCGTCAGCATGCTGCGGA
This sequence comes from Salinivibrio sp. PR5, assembly GCF_001996085.1. Classification (NCBI taxonomy): domain Bacteria; kingdom Pseudomonadati; phylum Pseudomonadota; class Gammaproteobacteria; order Vibrionales; family Vibrionaceae; genus Salinivibrio; species Salinivibrio sp. PR5. Next base: position 97,401 of record NZ_MUFK01000004.1, on the reverse strand, counting down.
TGTCCAACGCCCTTATGCATCGTCGACAGAGAAATCGCGCCCTGAGGCACCGTCTTCAGAGCCGTCGCCGACCGATAAGCGATAAACGAGCAAGGCTACTATGTCCTCCGTAAATGATACCCAACCGCTAATTAGCCACTTGATGGAGCTGCGCAACCGCTTGTTGCGAGCGATCATTGCGATTCTCATCGTTTTTATTGGCTTGGTTTATTTTGCTAACGATATCTACAGCGTGGTGGCACAGCCGCTGATTGATAAGCTGCCAGAAGGCGCGAGCATGATCGCCACGGATGTGGCATCACCGTTTTTCACGCCGATAAAGCTGACGTTAGTGATATCGGTGTTTGTGGCCGTACCAGTGATTTTGTACCAAATTTGGGCGTTTGTAGCCCCCGGTTTGTATAAGCATGAACAGCGGTTGGTATTGCCGTTATTGGTATCGAGTTCGTTGCTTTTCTACGCGGGAGTCGCGTTTGCCTATTGGGTGGTGCTGCCATTGGTGTTTGGTTTTTTCACCTCGATAGCGCCCGAAGGGGTGCAAGTGGCGACCGATATCGCTAGTTACCTCGATTTTATCTTGGCACTGTTTTTGGCGTTTGGAATCGCGTTTGAAATTCCCATCGCCATTATTTTGCTGGTTTGGACCGGCGCGACCAGTGCACAAAGCCTACGTCAAAAACGCCCATACGTTATCGTCGCCGCGTTCGTCGTCGGTATGATGCTGACGCCACCGGATATGATTTCGCAAACCTTGCTCGCGATTCCCATGTGTTTATTGTTCGAATTGGGCGTGTTGCTATCGCGCTTTTACGTGCCACGTGCATCATCGGAATCACAAGAGGCCAGTGAATGATCGATATTGGCGTGAACCTGACCAGTGCGCGGTTTGATAAGGACAGAGACGCGGTGGTTGCGAGCGCGCAGCAAGCGGGCGTTACCGGTATGCTGCTGACCGGCACTAATCTGGAAGAAAGCCAAGCAGCGGCGGATCTCGCCACCCATTATCCGGCGTTTGCCTATGCCACCGCTGGCGTCCATCCGCATGATGCCAAGTCTGTCGACCCCGCGGATTTATCCGTTATCCGGCAGTTAGCGCAGCGCGCAGAGGTAGTGGCGATCGGTGAGTGTGGGCTCGATTTTAATCGGGATTTCTCGCCACGGCCGCAACAAGAAGCGGTCTTTGATGCGCAACTTGCGCTGGCGGCTGAGCTGTCGATGCCTGTATTTATGCACTGTCGTGATGCGCACGATCGCTGGTTCGCGATTTTACGCCCTTGGCTCGATAAACTGCCTGCGGCGGTGCTGCATTGCTTTACCGGCGATGATCGCGCATTGCGTGAGTGTTTGGACGCTGGGTTATACATCGGCGTCACTGGATGGGTGTGTGATGAGCGTCGTGGACAAGCCTTGCAGCAGCAAGTTGGCTGGATCTCAGATGATAGGCTGATGATAGAAACCGACGCGCCGTATTTGCAGCCCCGTGATATACGCCCTCGGCCGAAAAGCAGCCGTAATGAGCCTAAATATTTGCCCCATATCGCACAAACTGTAGCACGACTTCGCCAACAGTCTGTCGAACATGTTATTGACTGTACAACAAAAAACACCCTGCGCTGTTTTTCGATTCAGTGACGGGGTGAACAACCCAGTGAGGCAGTCATCTGCCCCAAAGCCCAGGTCTGCAACATAAAGGAGGATACAGTGAGCGTATCCATTCAAGGCGCCTTTCCTGCTCGACGCCTGCGTCGTACACGCAAAACTGACTTTAGCCGCCGTATGGTGGCGGAACATTCATTGTCCGCGAGCGATTTGATTTACCCTGTTTTCATTTTGATGGGCAAAAATCGTCGTGAGCCGGTGGAGTCGATGCCCGGTATTGAGCGGATGTCGATTGACCTGCTGTTGTATGAAGCGGATTACTTGGCCAAGCTAGGTGTGCCGGCGATTGCACTATTCCCGGTGATCCCGAAGGAATTTAAAACCGCCTGTGCCTCTGAAGCCTTTAACCCCGAAGGGCTGGTGCCACGCGCGGTGCGCTTGCTCAAAGAGCACGTGCCACAAATGGGTGTGATCACTGATGTGGCGTTGGACCCTTACACCATCCACGGCCAAGACGGGATCATTGATGACGACGGCTATGTGATGAACGAGCCCACCACCGAAGTGCTGATCAAACAAGCTTTGTCACACGCCGAGGCGGGTGTGGATATTGTTGCGCCGTCAGACATGATGGATGGGCGCATCGGTCGTATTCGAGACGCACTAGAGAAAAACGGTCACATCAATACCCAAATCATGGCGTACTCCGCCAAGTATGCCTCTAACTATTATGGCCCGTTCCGTGATGCGTTAGGCTCTGCGGCGAACCTGAAAGGGGGCAATAAAGCCAATTACCAAATGGATCCGGCCAACAGTGACGAAGCGTTGCATGAAGTGGCGATGGATATTGCTGAAGGTGCAGATACCGTCATGGTTAAACCGGGGATGCCGTATTTGGATGTGGTGCGCCGGGTGAAAAGTGAACTCAAAGTGCCAACCTTTGCTTACCAAGTCTCTGGTGAGTACGCCATGCACAAAGCGGCGATCGATAATGGTTGGTTAAAAGAGCGCGAGACAGTGATGGAATCACTCTTGTGCTTCAAACGTGCGGGTGCAGACGGCATTTTGACTTACTTTGCTAAACAAGTTGCCGAGTGGCTTGCTGAAGATGCAGGTGCGCCGCTGCCGCCACGCCCTGAAGAAACCGTGGGTTAAAACGACCTCACGATCAACCACGCCCTGGCTATTTGGTCAGGGCGTTTTTGGTTGTATAGCGGTTGCGTCATGATAGATACAGGGATAAAGCGTATCACCACGCAAAAATTAGGGGATTACGTTGCGGTTGATGGGGTTCTGTAGTGAGATCAGCGTTTCGGTGGATTGGACTTCATCGATGGCTTGTAGCTTGTCAATCAGCACAAACTGTAACTCTTCAATGGATCGGCACATCAGCTTCACAAAGATGTTATAGGCGCCGGTGGTGTAGTAAGCCTCAACGACCTCATCAAGCTGATTCAGCTTATCGAGCGCAGAGTGATAGTCCCGCGCGGCTTTGAGGTTGATGCCAATAAAGCAGCACACGTCGTAGCCAAGCTTTTTGGTGTTCACCAATATTTCGGTACCTTCGATAATGCCAGCTGCTTTCATTTTCTCCACGCGCACGTGAACTGTCGCGGGGCTCACTTGGAACTGCTTGGCCATTTCCGCGTAAGGCACGCGCGCATCGTCGAGGAGTGTGGACAGAATACGACGATCGAGATCATCCAGTTTGGGTAAATCGTTCATTGTTGTCGTCTTGTAGTTGTAGCTAAGCCATGTTTTCCGCTGTCTCAGTTGCTTGACAGTCAATTGAGCATCTAATGTAGGGTATCGTGTTGTCTATGAAGATACCAATAAACCAACAGGAAGTGGGCGTGGGGATCAAATACCTTTTTGGCGTGTTAATACTGATGTGTACCTGCGCCGTGAGTGCAGCACAACAACAAGTCTTGGTCGTGCACTCCTATCATCCCGGGTTCTTTTGGAACCAAGCGTTGGTTGAAGGATTAAATACGGCAACCCAAGGGCACGATATCGACTTTCAGCATACTTACTTAGAAAGTAAGCGTTACCAATCAGAAGCCTATCGCGAACAGCTGAAAAAACTCTACATCCAAAAACTCGCCAGCCAGCGTTTCGATGCCATTTTAACCACAGACAACGCCGCGCTATGGTTGATGCACGAGCTCCACGACTACGTAGGAAACACGCCCGTGGTGTACGCCGGGCTGAATAACTTTGGCCGCCAGCATTACCCGCTGCTACCGCGTGTGACTGGGGTGAAAGAAGAAGTCGACTTACCCCGCAATTTGGCGTTGATGAAACGTCTCCATCCTGATTTAGAACGTGTTTACCTATTGCTGGATAACACCTTTTCAAGTCGTCAGTACTGGAATGTGGTGCAAGCGCAGCTGGCGCACAGTGATTTGTCGGGTCTTGAAGTGGTTCGCCTATCAGACTTATCGTTTCAGGCACTGCATGACCGTATCCAAGCGATGCATGAGGGTGAAGGCGTCTTTTATCTTTCTTACTTTCGCGATAATCAAGGCGGCTTTATGACCCGTCAAGAATACCTCGAAACCATTGTGGGTGAAGCACCCGTTCCTGTATACGGGGCGATGAGCTTTATGCTCGGCAACGGGGTGATTGGCGGTGTGGTGATTGATGGGGTTGAACAGGGTAAGACCCAAGGTGAGTTGCTACTGAAAGTGCTGGCGGGTGAGCTGCCCGCTGAGCGCGACAGCACTAATGTCACCATGTTTGATTACCCTTTGGTCAAACGGTGGGATCTGGACATTAGCGATCTACGTTCAGCGGTGATCACTAATCGTCCGCAATCGTTATGGCAGGCCCATAAAATTACCGTACAAGCGGTGTCTTTGTCTGTGTTGGTGTTGGGTAGCATCATTGTCATGCTATGGGCCAATGTGCGCCAGCTGCGTCGTAGTGAGTCGGCATTAATGCGTCACCGCGCCATGCTCAAAGGGGTGTTCGACCAGAGTAATCAGTTTATCGCCTTGCTTGATGGTAACGGGATTCTGCTGTCGGGCAATTCCAGTTTTAATCAACTGGTTGATGTAACTCGCCAATATCAGGCAAGGCCGCTCTGGTTTTGGCCGATATGGCGTAACCCTGCACGCCTAGAGTCGCACCTAAAGTTAACTGAAACGACCCAGCCCCGGCGTTTTGAACTGTGTTTGAGTGAGGCGCACCGCGAAGTGATCTTGGATGTGGCGGTCAAAAGCTTTCCCGGTGAATCAGGCCAACCCCGTATTCTGTTTGAAGCGCGCGATATTACCCAACGTAAGCACACCGAGGAGAAACTGCAACGCAGTGAAATTGAATACCGGATGCTTTACGAACAGCAACCGGTGATCTTACTGACCGTCGATCAGCAAGCACGGATCCAATCTATCAACCAATATGCGGCGGAGCTTTTCGGTTATAACAAATCAAGCCTCCTTGGCCATAAAATCACTGAATTGTATGCCGAGCAGCATGAGGCGCCCCACCGCATGGTGCGCCGCCCACAAGACCAAGACCATGACGAGCAACTTTGGCGCCGAGAGATCCCTTATCGTTCGAAAAAAGGCCAGATATTGTGGGTGCGAGAGACGGTTCGTGCCATGCACACTCAGGCACAGATACTGGTGGTTGGCGAAGACATCACCGCGCATCGAGAGATGGAAAGCCAACTGGTGTACCAAGCGCATCATGACTACTTAACCGGTCTCTATAACCGCAGCTATTTTGAACAGAAGCTAGCCGATGCCTTAATTCAGGCCCGCGAAGATGATCAGTGCCATGCGATGTTCTATATCGATATGGACCAATTTAAACTCATCAATGACACCGCAGGCCATGAAGCCGGGGATGAAGCGTTAAAGCAAGTGGCGCTGATTGTAAGTCATCACTTACCTTCTGGCGCGGTACTATCAAGGCTTGGGGGCGATGAGTTTGGTGTTTTGGTGTATCACTGCGATGCTACCCGTGCAGTGAGTTGGGGGAAATCATTGCTGGCTGCCTTGGCACGAAGTGAGTTCTTTTGGCATGACAGCCGGATGCGGTTGGAGTGTTCATTGGGTATCCGCTTACTGGACCGCACCGCCGGCTCTCCGCAGCAAGTGCATGCTCAAGCTGATACAGCCTGCTATGCTGCCAAAGATGAGGGGCGAAACCGACTTCATCTTTATCATCCGGATGATGAAGAACTTAAACGTCGTGAGCAAGAAATGGCCTATGTCAGCCATATTCATGAAGCCATTGCCGCAGATCGCTTTGAAGTGTATGCCCAGCGTATTGTGAATACTAGTGGCGCCCCCCAGCGCAAACTCTATATGGAAGTCTTGGTTCGGATGCGTGATGCGCAAGGAGCCTGGATCTCTCCTGGGCTGTTTGTTCCTGCCGCAGAGCGCTACAACATGGCGCATCAGCTCGATACGGTGGTGGTAAAGAAAACCTTAGGCTGGTTCGCCGCGCATCCCGAGCACGTTGATAAGCTGGGTATGGTGTCGATTAACCTATCCGGCCGCTCTATTGCGCAAAAGGAGTTTGTGCAATTTTTGGTACACGCTATCAAAGACAGTGTGATACCCAGCCAACGTATCTGCTTAGAGATCACCGAAACGGCTGCCATCGGTAACATGACCAGTGCGATGGATTTATTCTCACGTCTTAAAGCGCTGGGCTGCTTTATTGCACTGGATGACTTTGGTGCGGGCATTTCATCGTTTGGTTACTTGAAGCGTTTACCGGTCGATATCGTGAAAATTGATGGCCAATTTGTGCGTGACATTGCCAATGACGACACCGATTTTGCGATGGTGAAAGCCATTAACGATCTTGCCAAGCAAATGGGCAAAAAAACCGTGGCTGAGTTTGTTGAAAATAGCGAGATTTTAGAGAAATTGCGTTTACTGGGGGTCGATTACGCACAAGGCTATCACTTTAGTGTACCAGCGCCGCTGGAGCAGCAAGTGAGAGGCTGGCCCGAGACACAGAACAGCGTGAAGGAAAAAATCCATCTCTGATATACTCGGCCAATCATTGGCTGTGGAGATCCAACGTGCAACTGACCCTTATCTGTGATGTCGCAGAGAAACAACAAGAATTTGAAAGGCTAACAAGTAAGTGGTCACTCACTCATGAGAATGATTCACCGTTTGCGTTGGTGATGACAGAGACACGGTTGGAGCTTCGCAAACAAGATGAGCCTAAATTAGGGGCGGTCTACGTTGATTTTGTCGACGGGGCGGTCGGCCATCGCCGTAAGTTTGGTGGTGGCAAAGGCCAAGCGATCGCGAAAGCGGTGGGATTAAATAAAGGCGTGACACCGCGTGTTCTTGATGCCACCGCAGGGCTTGGGCGTGATGGGTTTGTTCTTGCCTCGCTTGGCTGTGAGGTGCAGTTGATTGAACGTCATCCTGTGGTGGCAGCGCTGTTGGACGATGGTCTGCAGCGCGCTTATCAAGATGCAGAAATTGGTACTTGGATGCGCGCACGCATGACCTTGTTGCATGCAAGCAGTGCGCAGGCTCTCACCGAGATGGCGCAAACACCCGGGCTACAGCGGCCAGATGTGGTTTATCTTGACCCCATGTATCCGCATAAAAAAAAGGCCGCGCTAGTCAAAAAAGAAATGCGTGTCTTTCAATCCTTAGTCGGGGCGGATACAGATGCGGATAGCCTGTTAGATCCCGCACTGGCACTGGCACGCAGTCGTGTGGTGGTCAAACGCCCAGATTATGCTGAGCCGTTAGCCGGCATGGCCCCTCATTCGAGCATTGCGACAAAGAAAAACCGCTTTGATATGTATATCAATGCAGCACTTACGGTGGATCATTAGGTGGCTAAGTCGCTGTGTAAGTGGCGTCGCGGAGACGTGGATGCTGAGTTAGAGCTGCTCGCGACGATTGTCTCGCCGCCTTGCGTGGCGTGCAGCAAATGTGCGCGTGTGGCCAGAGATAAAAGCTATCTGTGTCGGCCTACGCCTTTGCCTGCATCGTCTGAATCAGTGACGAAAAAGGTGAAGAAAAAAGCCAAGGATGAAAAGCTAACCAAAAAAGCCCTGAAAAAGGGTAAAAAAGGCAAAAAGACGGCAAAAAGCAAAAAAGAGAAGAAAAAGGCGAAAGCCAGTAAAAACGCCTAGCCTGAAGGTAAAGGAACAGACTCCATGGTTACCCATGGAGTCAGCGGTGATTAATCGAGGCCTTTAACCATCAACACGGTCAACAGACCAGTGATAACGGAAACGATCAGGCCAGAAACGATTAACCAAGGCAACATATCCATCATGATTCGCACTCACTTCTATTATTGATATTGGGGGAAAAGCGAGCATGATTGGACCTGAGTTTTGCCACATCTACAATGTGCTAGACGCAGGCGTTTAAGCTTAGTAACGATTAGAAACAAGGTGATGACAAGCTAATCAACAAGCCCTTGTCGCTTGTAGGTGAATCACCGTTTTCAGTAAAAGGATTGAGCATGAGTGACAGCCACGGAAAGACAGATCACGACGCAAGCGTGTGGGACAAAGAGGAAGCCTTAAGTCGGTTGATGGATAGCCAAGCCTTGCTTGATGAAGCCTGTACCATCTTTGTCGAAGAGACTGAGGAGCAGCTTCCAGCCATGGCACAACAGATTGCAGCGGCAGATTTTGCTAACTTGGCACGTGAAGCGCACAAGCTAAAGGGTAGTGCCAGTAACCTAGCGGCGATTGAACTGCAACAACAAGCGTTAGCCTTGGAGCTGGCAGCAAAACAGGATAATGCTGATGCCGCGTCCGTGTTGTTGGATGATATCAAAGAAGGCTTGGCACGCTTTTGCGCGCAGTGGAGTAAATAAAAACGCCGAGCACAGTGCTCGGCGTTGCTCTTACCGATACCGGGTTTAGCGCATGGTAACAAACTCTTCTGAACCGGTCGGGTGAATCGCGACCACACTGTCAAAATCTGCTTTTGTCGCTCCCATTTTCATTGCCACGGCAAATCCTTGGATCATTTCATCGACGGTGAAGCCGATACCGTGAAGGCCCACGACTTTTTCATCGTCACCGGCACACACCAGTTTCATTTTACAAGGTTGGCGGTGCTGGGTGACGGCCGTATACATTGCCGCAAACGTCGAGGTGTAGACCTTGATATTGTCATCCCCATATTTGGCGCGCGCTTCGGGCTCGGTCAAGCCAATGGTGCCGATTGGCGGATGGCTAAATACCACGGTTGGGACGAGGTCATAGTCCATTTTTGCCTCGCTCTGGCCATTGAATAGGCGCTCCGAGAGCAGGCGACCTGCTTTTACCGCCACAGGGGTGAGCTCAATACCACCATCCATAATGTCACCGACACAGTATATGCCCGGCACGCTGGTGGTTTGGTAAGCATCTACCTTGATGTAGCCGTTCGCGGTGGTTTGTACATCGGTCGCGGCCAAATTGATCTTGTCGGTGGTTGGATGGCGGCCAATCGCCCAGATCAGTGTGTCTGTGTTATGCGTGGTGCCGTTCTCGAACGCAAGGGTCAGGCTGCCGTCGCTTTCTTTGGTGACAGAGACAGGCACCGACTGGGTATGCAGCGTCGGGCCTTCTTTTTCCATCACTTCGACCAAGGTGTCAGTCACCAAGGGGTCAAAGCTTCGCAGCGGACGGTCTTTGCGCACAAACAAGTGGGTATCTGACCCTAGCGCATGCAGTACGCCTGCTATCTCAACCGCAATATAGCCAGCACCGACCACGGCGACACGCTTAGGTTGTTCGGTGAGGGCAAAGAAACCATCTGAGTCGATGCCATGTTCAGCACCGGGAATGTTCGGAATCGTGGGGGTGCCACCAACCGCAATCAAGATATGATCGGCGGTGTAGTGTTCGCCGTCTACCTCGACGGTTTTGTTATCGACAAAGCGCGCAAAGCCGTGAATGACATCAATGTTGTTTTTACCCAACACGTTTTCGTAGGCTTTGTGGATACGGCCGATGTAGGCTTCGCGGTTATTGATCAAGGTTGACCAGTCAAAGCCTTTCACTTCAACATCAAACCCATAATCCGGGGCATAAAGATTGAGGGCTTCGGCAACTTGCGCACCATGCCACATCACTTTTTTGGGCACACAGCCCACGTTTACACAGGTTCCACCGAGGTGTTTTGCTTCAATCAGGGCGACTTTGGCACCGTGCATCGCGGCACGGTTGGCAGAGGCAATACCGCCGCTGCCGCCACCGATACAGATGTAGTCGAAATGCTTCGCCATGTCTTTCTCCATCTTATACGCACGAGCGTGCTTCTGGCTTTTGTTTCGTGGTCAGCTTGTCGCGTTTCAGGTCGCTTGTAAAGTGGCGCCGCGCTGACCATTGAGGTTGAGTGAATGTAAGCTTACCAAACCTGTGGTGTGGCGGCAGTCTCAGAATCATTTTGTAACGGTCGCAATCTGTATAAGTTGGAGTGCAGGGATTGAAAAGCGTTCTCACAGACGGCATATACATGAGGTCACTTATCGTTTAGACGCGCGAAGCACGGGCGTCTCGTCAGCAAAAAGGAAGGCATTATGTCCAACCCGCTACTTCAATTTGAGGATTTACCTCCATTTTCAGCGATCAATCCAGAGCATGTTAAGCCGGCAGTGGACGCCGCGATTGCCGATTGTCGCCAAGCGGTCGAGCAGGCAGCTGAGCAAGCGTCGCCAAGTTGGGAGACGGTTTGTGCGCCGCTCGCCGAAGTCGAAGATCGCCTCAGCCGTTTATGGTCGCCAGTAAGCCATATGAACGCCGTGGTCAACAGCAAACCACTACGTGAAGCCTACGAAAGCTGTCTGCCGCTGTTGTCGGAATATTCGACGTGGCGCGGTCAGCACAAAGGTTTGTATCACGCCTATAAAGCCATCAAAGACAGCGCGGATTTTTCATCACTCGATACGGCCCAGCAAAAAGCCATCACCGATGCGCTGCGTGATTTCGAGCTGTCTGGCATTGCGCTGCCTGCCGATCAACAACACCGTTTTGGTGAAATTCAAAAACGCTTGTCGGAGCTTTCCTCTTCATTTAGCAACAATGTGCTGGATGCCACCATGGGGTGGAGCAAGCTGGTGAGTGATAAAAGTGAGTTAGCGGGCTTGCCCGAATCAGCGCTGAACGCAGCGAAAGCGCAAGCTGAGAGTAAATCTCAGCAAGGTTACTTACTGACCCTTGATATTCCTTCGTACTTACCAGTCATGATGTACTGCGATAACCAAGCCTTACGTCAAGAAATGTATGAAGCCTTCTCTACGCGCGCCTCTGATCGTGGACCGCAAGCTGGCCAGTGGGACAACACCGAGCTGATGAATGAGTCGCTACGTTTAAAATATGAACTGGCGCGCTTGTTGGGCTTTAACAACTACAGCGAGCTGTCGCTGGCGACCAAAATGGCAGAGAGCCCCGAGCAGGTGATGGGCTTTTTGAATGAGCTGGTCAGCAAAGCCCGCCCACAAGGCGAGCGGGAGTTCGCGGAAGTCAAAGCTTACGCCAAGCATGAGTTTGGGGTAGAGACGCTGGAGCCTTGGGATATTCCTTACTACAGCGAAAAGCTCAAGCAGGCGCGCTATGCGATTTCTGATGAGGCGCTACGGCCTTACTTCCCAGAATCGCGCGTATTAAGTGGCCTGTTTGAAGTCATGAAACGTGTGTTTGGCATGACGGTAACCGAACGCCAAGGTGTCGATACGTGGCATAAAGATGTGCGTTTTTATGACATTCACGACAGTGAGGGCACGCTGCGCGGGAGCTTCTATTTAGACTTGTACGCACGTGAGAATAAGCGTGGCGGTGCATGGATGGATGAGTGTCGCGTTCGTCGCCGTAAAACAAATGGCGAGTTACAAACGCCGGTGGCGTACTTGACCTGTAACTTCAACCCACCGGTCGGTGATGATCCTGCGCTGTTTACCCATGACGAAGTTGAAACCCTGTTCCACGAATTCGGTCACGGCATTCACCACATGCTGACACAAGTCGAAGTGGCGGATGTCTCGGGGATCAACGGTGTGCCTTGGGATGCGGTAGAGCTACCGAGCCAGTTTTTGGAGAACTGGTGCTGGGAGCAAGAGGCGCTGAGCTTTATCTCGGGCCACTATCAAACCGGAGAAGCCTTGCCGGACGATATGCTAGAGAAGATGCTGGCGGCGAAAAACTTCAATTCAGCGATGGCGATGTTGCGCCAGCTCGAATTCAGCTTGTTCGACTTTAGCTTGTTCAGTCAATTTGACCCCGAGGTGGGTCCACGGATCATGGAAACGCTTAACGCCGTACGTGAGCAGGTTTCTGTGGTGCCCACGCCGGAGTGGAATCGCTTCCCGCATGCGTTTGGGCACATCTTTGCGGGTGGCTACAGCGCAGGTTATTACAGCTACAAGTGGGCTGAAGTGCTGTCGAGCGATGCCTATTCTCGCTTTGAAGAAGAGGGGATCTTTAATCGCGAAACCGGTGAAGACTTCCTCAACCATATCCTCAGTCGTGGGGGAAGCGAAGCGCCGATGGCGTTGTTTGTTCGCTTCCGTGGCCGTGAGCCAAGCCCTGATGCGTTGCTGCGCCACAGTGGTATTTCCGCGTAGTCACGCAACGATTGACCAAGTAAGAGCCCGCGCTAGGCGGGCTTTTTTGCGTTCAACGGGATGGGTGAGTGCGATTTAGACACCGCCATCAGCGTGGGTGATCACGACCAGAGGTTGACCAAGGCTGGATTGACGCAAGGCTTCCTGCTCCAGCTCGGCACTCAGCAATGGGCTGGTATCCAGCAACGTGGTGTCTAAGGTTAAGGTGAGCGCATCACCGTTTGCACAAAGGCGACTGAGTGGCCGTACGCGGCTGTCTCGGCGGTGGCACAAAATCACCGCCAAACGCAGCAAACGCAGGAGGCGATTGGCACTTTGCGCTGACAAAGCATGTTGGCCATCAATGCGAACCAGTTGCTCACGATAGTAGCGAAGCAAGGTGGCAATCAGCTGCTTTTGAGCGCGCGTAAAGCCGGGTAAGTCGAGATGGGTGATCAAATAGGCCGCATGGTCGCCGTCTTGTTTAAAGCCAATGCTTAAGCCAATTTCGTGCACACAGGCTGCGGCATGAAGCAAGCTACTGGCGTGGGGCTCTGGCACCCAGTCAGGCGGACATTGGTGAAGCAAATCCAACGCCGTTTGTGCCACCGTCATGCCATGCGCTTCATCGAGCTGATAGCGAGATTGAATACTGGCGATGGTGCGCGCACGTATATCGCTATGGCGCATTGCGGTCATCATTTCATACACCAGACCTTCACGGAGTGCGCCGCCAGCCAGTGTCATGCTGGTGACATCCAAGCATTCAAAAATGGCGATCAGTATCGATAACCCGCTTGGGAAAACCAAGGCGCGTTCAAGCGTGAGGCCGTCAATGTCGAGGGCATCCATTTGTCCGCACGCAATGGCTTGGTCGCGTAGACGATGGAGTTTTTCCAGCGTGATGACTTCGTCCATGCCTTGCGTCACCATAATTTCTTGCAAGGCTTGCACTGTTCCGCTGGCGCCTACGCAACAATCCCATCCGAGGGCGCGATAGGCAGCCATATGAGGCGCTAATTCCGCTTTGGCTCCGGCAATCGCGGCATCAAACGCCGCTTGATTGAGGACACGGTCGGCAAAGTAGTCTTCAAGGAAGGTCACACAGCCCATGTTAAGGCTTTGCAATAGCGCAGGCTCAAATTGTTGGCCAATGATCAGCTCGGTGCTGGCCCCACCAATATCCACCACCAAGCGTTTTCCTGGGCCGCCCGAGGTATGGGCTACCCCTTGGTAGATGGTGCGCGCTTCTTCTTCACCAGAGATGATCTCGATGTTGTGGCCTAATAGCTGGTTCGCTTTGGCGAGAAACACATCAGCGTTCGAGGCTCGGCGTAATGCGGCTGTCGCCACCACCCGAATGTGATCGGCTTCAAAGTCTTGCAAGCGTTCAGCGAAAAGCGCGAGGCATTCCCAGCCGCGCTGCATGGCTTCATCACTGAGCTGACGTTGTGCGTTCATTCCCGCCGCTAAGCGGACTTTGCGCTTAATTTTGGCCAGTGTTTGCACACTGCCAGCCACTTGACGCACAACCAGCATGTGAAAGCTGTTAGAGCCTAAATCAATCGCCGCATAAAGCGACGATGTGTGAGCGGTGGTTCCATCACGACGCATGGCGCGACCTTACCTCATAACTGCCGAATGTTATGCCGACTTTTGTGGGCGTCGACGTTGACGGTTGCGGTTGTTGCCGCTGTTGTTTTTGCCTGTATTACGACGACTGTTCACCTGACGTTTGGCTATCTTTTTCGGGGCCGGTAAATCCGTGAGCAGTGCGCTGCGATCAAATTCGCTGACCGGAATACTGTGTTCAATGTATTCCTCAATGGCGGGCAAATTGATGGCGTATTCTTCACAGGCAAAGCTGATAGAGCTGCCACTGGCACCAGCACGACCGGTACGACCAATGCGGTGGACATAGTCTTCGGCATCGTCGGGCAAGTCGTAGTTAAACACGTGGGTGACTTGCGGAATATGCAAGCCGCGCGCGGCGACATCGGTGGCCACCAACAAATCAATCTCACCTTTGGTGAATTGTTCGAGGATTTTCACCCGCTTTTTCTGCGGAACGTCACCAGTCAGTAGACCAACGCGATGATCGTCTGCCGCAAGGTGGGCCCAAATCGACTCGCAGCGATGCTTGGTGTTAGCAAAAATGATCGCACGCTCCGGCCAGTCTTCTTCGATCAAGGTTTGCAACAACGGCATTTTTTCGTTGTTAGAAGGCTGGAAAAGCTCTTCTTTAATGCGATGGCCGGTTTTTTGTTCTGGCTCGATCACCACATGCTCTGGGTTGGTCATGTGCTCGAAGGCCAGTTCTTGAACGCGATAAGACAAGGTGGCAGAAAACAACATGTTCAAGCGCTTGTTAGCCGCAGGCATACGGTTAAACAAGAAGCGAATATCTTTGATAAAGCCTAAATCGAACATGCGATCCGCTTCATCTAACACCACTGCCTGAATGCCATGCAAATCAATCACTTTCTTCTTGTAGAAGTCGATGATACGGCCGCATGTGCCGATTAAAATATCAACGCCTTGTTCAAGTGTCTGTTGCTGTTTGTCATAACCTTCGCCACCATAGGCAAGCCCTGCGGTAATCGAGGTATTCGCGAGTAATGGTTCCGCATCGTTATAGATCTGAATGGCCAATTCGCGCGTAGGAGCTAATATGATTGCCCGTGGTTGGTTAGTTTTCCGTGACGCTGGTGCGTCAGTGGTTAACAAGTGATGAAACGTCGCAGCCAGAAACGCCAGGGTTTTGCCTGTCCCCGTTTGCGCCTGTCCTGCAATGTCTTGGCCGGTGAGCAGGACCGGCAATGCCTTTGCTTGGATAGGCGTACATTGGGTGAACCCTTTGGCCTCCAAGCTCTTGAGAACATCGGCGTGCAAGCCGAGCTCGGCAAATTTCTGCTCTGTGATATGCGTCATTTTCATCCGGATAGAATATCAGCTTAGGCTTGCAATACGGAAGCGAATCCAGTCAAATAGTGCCATTATTTACTGGTCGCAATTTAGCCAGTAACAAAAACATGTATTGGAGTAGAAGATGAGCGACAAAATTTTGCAGCTAACCGACGACAGCTTTGACGCAGACGTTTTAAATGCTGCAGGACCTGTACTGGTTGATTTTTGGGCAGAATGGTGTGGGCCATGTAAAATGATCGCGCCGATTCTGGACGAAATCGCTGACGAGTACGAAGGTAAAGTCACCATCGGAAAACTGAACATTGACCAGAACGCAGGTACACCGCCTAAGTTCGGCATCCGTGGTATCCCGACATTGCTGCTATTTAAAGATGGCGGCGTGGCAGCAACTAAGGTTGGTGCATTGTCAAAAACTCAGTTGAAAGAGTTCCTTGACGCTAACCTATAATGTTAAGACGGCCGACACTGCCTCCCAGTGGCGGTCGTTTTTCTGTCAACTAGACGATACCCCATTTTGGTGCTACCTTATTGCACGGAAATTGTACTTCTGTTCATCTCTCGAACATGCCACTGGTCTCGACACGCTAACTAATTTCAGACCTCAACTTTGACAAACAAGACACTCACCACTATGAATCTTACCGAACTGAAGACTCAACCCGTCTCGACGCTGGTTGCGCTTGGCGAAAGCATGGGACTCGAAAACCTAGCTCGCTTGCGTAAACAGGACATCATTTTCTCGATCCTCAAACAGCACGCAAAAAGCGGTGAAGACATTTTCGGCAATGGCGTGCTGGAAATTCTTCAAGACGGGTTTGGCTTCCTGCGTAGCGCAGATAGCTCGTATTTGGCCGGCCCAGATGACATCTATGTGTCGCCAAGCCAAATTCGTCGCTTTAACCTGCGCACAGGCGATACCATCGCGGGTAAAATTCGTCCCCCTAAAGACGGCGAGCGCTACTTCGCGCTATTGAAAGTTAACCAAGTTAACAGCGACAAACCAGACAACGCCCGCAGTAAAATCCTCTTCGAAAACTTAACCCCTTTGCACGCCAGCGAACGTATGGTGATGGAGCGCGGAAACGGCTCGACAGAAGACATCACTGCCCGTGTGCTCGACTTAGCCTCGCCAATCGGTAAAGGTCAACGTGGTTTGATTGTTGCGCCGCCAAAAGCGGGTAAAACCATGCTGCTGCAAAACATCGCGCAAAGTATCGCTTACAACCACCCAGAATGTGAGTTGATGGTGCTGTTGATCGATGAGCGTCCGGAAGAAGTGACCGAGATGCAGCGCTTGGTGAAAGGGGAAGTGGTGGCATCGACCTTTGATGAGCCAGCAAGCCGTCACGTACAAGTGGCCGAAATGGTAATTGAAAAAGCCAAGCGTTTGGTCGAACACAAAAAAGACGTGGTGATCCTGCTGGACTCGATTACTCGTCTGGCGCGTGCTTACAACACAGTTGTACCGTCTTCCGGTAAAGTATTGACTGGTGGTGTCGACGCCAACGCCTTGCACCGTCCTAAGCGCTTCTTTGGTGCGGCCCGTAACGTGGAAGAAGGCGGTAGCTTGACCATTATCGCGACTGCGCTGGTGGATACAGGCTCGAAGATGGACGAAGTCATCTACGAAGAATTTAAAGGTACAGGTAACATGGAACTGCACCTGTCACGTAAGATTGCCGAGAAGCGTGTCTTCCCAGCCATTGACTTCACGCGCTCTGGTACCCGTCGCGAAGAATTGCTGACTAAAGCGGATGAACTACAGAAGATGTGGATCCTGCGTAAGATTGTCCACCCAATGGGGGAAATCGAAGGCATGGAATTCTTGATTGATAAGCTGGCCATGTCGAAGACCAATGATGAGTTCTTTGACGCCATGCGACGTCAAAACTCCTGATCCGGATCGTAATTGTGAAAAGCACTGTCTGCGGGCAGTGCTTTTTTATTGCCTATTGAACGCTGACTTCGCACAATGGTCTCACCCGACATGGATGTAGCCGGATTGCTACAAGTGGTACAGGATTGCAACGGATGGCAAGATGTTTTCGCGTGTTAGTGCTGATAGCATGCCTAGTCGTAGGCACAATGCCCAGCCGCGCAGCGGTCACGGAGGCGTCAACGCCGAGCGGACAAATCGTGACACAGGCGTTTATTGATGGCTTATTAGAGACGCCTTCTACCCAGCAAGCCATGGCGATCGCGTTTCAGCGACAAATGGCTGATGATATTGACGGATTGCGTGCTCACCTACAAAGCCTGTCGCCGTTGATCCAAGAGGCGACCTTGTACCGCCTCCTTTCCACACCCACACGTTTGGATAACTCCGATTGGCGCACTTTCTTGCGCGATCTTAGTCACCAGCAACCGCATTTTTTATTACGTCATCAGCAAGACGGCTATTGGGTTACCACTCCCGCTTTCCACTATGCGGCAGCGGCACGTCAGCAATTAAACCGGTATCAGCACGAGCAACTGACCCAGGAGCTCGGCATGTTATTAAGCTATCGCCAGTTGGTGATTGCTGATTGGGTGAAACCTGACGACCCTGATTATGCGCGGCGCCGTGATGCCTTGGTGGCGATGATTGGTGACTATGAGGCCAATGGTTTGGCCTATTTGGCCGATCAATACCTGCATGACCCACGGTTGCTCTGGCTGCCTGACAACGCAATCTTGGCGGTGCTCGCCGAGAAAACGCAGCATCCGGAACTGTACGCGCGATTATGGCGTCGAGGCACGGATGCGTATAGCTTAGAGGCCTTACATGCCCTGAAAGGGCAGGTGAGTGATAGCTTTTCGGTAAGCCAAATGATGGCCGCGGCAAGAAACCCCTCTTTGCGTGCCACCGCGATTCGCCAGCTTGCCAGCTTGTCACCGTTGCCAGCGCCGGTTGCTGATTTTCTTGTGGCACAGCTGTCATTGCGCCAAGGTGATCAGGTAGCGCAACTGCTGGTCGAGGCGGGTAAAGGGGAATGGCTAACCGGCTTACAAGCCGAGTTGGGCCCGCTAGGCCGTCAGCACATTGCATCTGCGCTGTCGTCGCGCTAATGTCACCGCTTCACCGATCCGGATACCGGTTTGCTTGGTATCATTAAGGCGTTTATTAACCCGTTGAGCCTGATATGAAATTTTCCGATCTGCGCGATTTTATCGACTATCTTGAAGCCCAAGGCGAGCTCAAACGCATCGCCCAACCGGTGGATCCTGATCAGGAGATCACCGAGATTTGCGACCGTACCCTGCGAGCGGGCGGTCCGGCGTTATTGTTCGAAAACCCCATTGGCTATGAGATGCCCGTGCTTGCCAACCTCTTTGGAACCCCAAAACGCGTTGCGATGGGCATGGGGCGTGAGGATGTGCTTGAGCTGCGAGAGGTGGGTAAACTGCTTGCCTACTTGAAAGAACCTGAGCCGCCCAAAGGCTTTCGAGATGCGCTCGATAAACTGCCGGTGTTTCGTCAAGTGCTCAACATGCCAGCGAAAACCGTACGGCGTCCGCGTTGCCAAGAGGTGGTGCTGAGCGGCGATGAGGTCGATCTGGATAAGATTCCGGTGATGCGTTGCTGGCCCGGTGATGTGGCACCCTTGTTGACTTGGGGACTGACCATTACCCGCGGACCCAACAAAAAACGGCAAAATCTGGGTATTTACCGCCAGCAAAAGATTGGCAAAAACAAAGTGATCATGCGTTGGCTAGCCCATCGCGGTGGTGCGTTAGATTTGCACGACTGGATGCAAACCCATCCTAACGAGCCATTTCCGGTGACCGTGGCTTATGGCGCTGACCCTGCCACCATTCTCGGGGCGGTGACACCGGTGCCGGATACCTTATCCGAGTATGCGTTTGCTGGCTTATTGCGCGGCAGTAAAACCGAAGTGGCCAAGTGTATCAGCAACGATTTGGATGTACCGGCCAGTGCGGAAATCGTGATGGAAGGTTATATCGACCCCAATGAATACGCGGATGAAGGGCCGTATGGCGATCATACCGGTTATTACAATGAGGTTGAGCGTCACCATGTGTTCACTGTGACGCATCTGACCATGCGCAAAAAACCGATTTACCATAGCACCTACACGGGGCGTCCACCGGATGAACCTGCCGTTTTAGGCGTGGCACTTAACGAAGTGTTTGTGCCGATTTTGCAAAAGCAGTTCCCAGAGATTGTCGATTTCTACCTACCGCCTGAAGGATGCTCGTATCGCATGGCGGTGGTGACCATGAAAAAACAATACCCCGGTCATGCCAAGCGGGTGATGATGGGCGTGTGGTCGTTCTTGCGTCAGTTTATGTACACCAAGTTTGTGATAGTGTGTGACGATGACGTCAACGCACGTGATTGGAATGACGTCATTTGGGCGATCACCACGCGTATGGATCCCGCGCGCGATACCGTGATGGTGGAAAACACCCCTATCGACTCGCTCGACTTTGCCTCGCCTGTGGTGGGGCTGGGTTCGAAAATGGGCCTCGATGCCACCAACAAATGGCAAGGGGAAACCGATCGCGAGTGGGGCACGCCCATTGCCAAAGACCCAGACGTGGTTGCGCGCATCGACGCGATTTGGGATGAATTAGGGATCTTAGACTAATCCTATTGGAATGCGCTAGCATTCACCGTAACGATAAAAACACAGCCCAAGGCGGTAGTGATGCCGCCTCTTATAACCTCATCGGCTGTAGCAAAACGAACAGAGGAACAGAATGTCGATACTATGTGAAGTGACAGCCGTTGAGCCGTTGGCGTGTCACACCTACCGCATTGTCCTGAAACCGCAGCAAGCGGTGCGCTACCAGCCAGGGCAATACGTGATGGCGGTGATGGGCGAAAAAGATAAACGCCCGTTTTCGCTGGCAAGCAGCCCTTGTCGTCAAAATGGCGGTGAACTCGAGCTGCACGTTGGTGCGGCGGACGAGAATCCGTTTGCGTTAGAAGTGGTTGAGAAAGCCAAAGCCGTACTAGAAAGCGGTGAAGCGGACTTTGAAATTACTGAGCCTGCCGGTGATGCTTGGCTGCGTGAGAGCGATCGTCCCTTGCTACTGATTGCTGGCGGGACCGGTTTTTCTTACGTGCGCAGCATGGTCGATCACTGTATTAGCCATAAGATACAGTCGCCGATCTTTATTTATTGGGGCGCCCGTACCCCTTGTCAGCTTTATGCCCATGACGAGATGCAAGCATTGGCGGAACAGCATCCGCACATTACCTTTATGCCTGTCGTGGAGCAAGCTGAAGGCGAGTGGCGCGGCAAAGTAGGCAATGTGTTAGAAGCGGTGATGGAAGATTTTGTCAGCCTTGGCGCTTATGACATTTATATTGCGGGTCGTTTTGATATGGCAGGTGTCGCACGCGACATGTTCTGCAAAGAACGCGGTGTGAGTCGTGATCATCTCTACTCAGACGCGTTTGCCTTTATCTGATCGAGCCTTCTTTATCGGCTAAGTAAACAGGCAGGGATTTCCCTGCCTGTTTTGTACTTGGGAGACTGAGGTCTTGGGACGGCCCACCTACTGCTGGGCGGCACCCCGCTGGGCGGCACCCCGCTGGGCCTCGACGCGGCGCTTTACCCAAGTTTGGTTAAACCACAGCGCGGCTAAAATCAGTATCCCACCGCTGAGTAGCGGCAGAAGATCCGCATCGCGGTTCCAAATCAGCACGTTCACTACAATCCCGGCTGGGATCAGCGCATTGTTCATCACCGCGAGTGCCCCCGAGTTGACCAGCGTAGCGCCCTTATTCCAAAAGAAATAGCCCAGCCCTGACGCGATAGTGCCTAGATAAATTAATACACCCCACTGGGTTGGCGTAGCAGGCAGTTTGTCGCTATTGCCCAACAGTGCAAAAGCCAGCACGCCCACCACTAAGGCGCCAAGATAAAACCAACCAAACACCGCATGTTGGGGAAGGGGCGTTTGCTCCTTCTCAATCAGGTATTTGTAACCGACTTGGCCAATCGCAAAGCAAAGGTTCGCACCTTGTACCACCAAAAAGCCGACCAGAAAGTCTGGATTGACGGTGGCGTAGCGGATCACCACGGCGCCGAGCACCGCTATCGCGGCGGTGACCAGATACCACGCGCTAAACTGACGCTTCAAGGCATCGTAAATCAAGGTGACGTAAAGCGGGGTAAAGACGGTAAACAGCAGCACTTCTGGCACGGACAAGAATAGGAAAGACTGATAGAAGAAGCAGTACATGATGCCTAGCTGACATGCCCCGACCAGCATCAGTTGAGCGGCAAAGGCCGGTCTTACTTGGCGAGGACGCAAGAAGGGTAAAAATACCAGCCCGGCGAGTACAATCCGCATCAGGACCGCGAAATAACTGTCCACTTGGCCGGCGAGATACACCCCAATCAAACTAAATGAAAAGGCCCACAGCAGTGTGACCCCGCTAAGATACCCCATGACTCGGTTCCTTCGATATTGTAAATAAAAAGGCAGTGTACCGTTTCATCACGGGGACGCAATTGGTTCGCTGAACACAGTGCAATAAGGTCAAAAAGAAGGCGGAGTGACCGCCTTCATCGCCCTGTGTGACGTCAGAGATTAGTCGCGGATCGGCACCATCAACAGATCGACCGGTGTTTTGTTGAGCAGCTGCTTGGTAGATGAGAGCAGTGAGCTCCAAAAGTCTTGGTGATGGCCAACGACAACCAAATCAATTCCCATGTTTTGAATTGATTCTGTGATCTCTTCAGCAAGGTCGCCGCTGCTAACTAGGGTATGCGTCACAGGCACCTGTGCGTTGCCCGCCAGTTGATTCAGTTTGTGCTGAGCTTCTTCAATGACGCGGTTACGCGATTCGACCAAGTTAATATCGATAAGTCCGGTATAAAGCTCGGCGTAATTCACATCGATGTGGACCAGCGATAATTTCGCGCCGACAGCTTGGGCAAGAGAATCGGCTTTGGCAACCAAACGTTCGCTGTCTTCCGACAAATCAACAGCAACTAAAATATGCTTATATGACATAGAGTTATCCTTTTTATGTGAGGTTGTCATCGCAGTCTAGCGAGCTTGCGTATTAAAAACAGTCACTGCGATCGCATTCCGATTAAGAATTCGACAATGATGTTTGTCATAAATTCGGCAGATGACTCGGCACCACACACGTTTGTCGGCGATATCCGCTTGAAAAGGGACGTGCTGCTGGTCAGAATGACAGCTAACCCCAAATAAAGAGGACGTTTTATATGTTAGCACCCGCCATGGTTGACAGACTCAATGAGCAGATCAATTTGGAGTTTTTCTCATCAAATCTATACTTACAAATGAGTGCTTGGTGTGAAGACAAAGGATTTGAAGGCGCTGCGCGATTCCTCCATAAGCACGCGCAGGAAGAAATGCAGCATATGCAGCGTCTTTTCACCTACGTGAGCGAGACTGGTGCGATGCCTATTTTGGGCTCAATTGACGCACCGCGCCACGAGTTCGCATCATTGGGCGAAGTGTTCCGTGAAACCTATCAACACGAGCGTTTAATCACGGAAAAGATCAATAGCCTAGCGCACGTTGCGTTTACAACTCAGGATTATTCAACCTTTAATTTCCTGCAGTGGTACGTGGCTGAGCAGCACGAGGAAGAAAAGCTGTTTAAAGGCATACTCGATAAGATCGAGTTGGTGGGCGAAGATGGCAAAGCCTTGTTCTTTATTGATAAAGACTTGTCTGCCATGGCTCAAGAGGACTCATCGTCAGTGATGGACGGCACCGCAGGGCTGTAAGTTTATCTTTCTCCCTCGGCCGCCTCACTGGGTTGCGGAGGGAGATGTATATGAACGGTGATATCCTAATTGTGGCAGTGTTTACCGTCACATTGGTTAATTTTGCGCGCTACTTGTCTTCACTACGCGCACTGGTTGTGATGTTACGCGACGCCAATCCATTGCTTTATCAGCAAATTTGTCGTGGAGATAACAACTTTTTCTCACTCTCACCCCAAGGCGATATTTCTCGTCAAAAGCGCCTGTACCAGTACATTCGTAGCCAAGAGTACTTGCACCATCATGACGAGCTGTTTGTGGGTAAGTGCAACAAAGTCCGTCACCTGTTTATGCTTAATGTGGCATTGTTCGGTGCTTTGCTCGCGACCTTTTTTCTTGTCGCTTTTGCGGGCTGGTAAGCGAACGCTCTCATATCCAAAAAAATGCTGACTCAGGTCAGCATTTTTTTTGTTAGGCTGACAACATTCTGAGTAAAAACCGTCTGTTGAGGAAAGCATGCAAAGCCTGATTGACTGGTGGCAGACCCTACATCAAGCCGCCGCGTGGGAATGGATTTCCGATGTGGTCACTTTAACTGGTTTTAGTGCTATCGCGTGGGCGATTTGGCATGTACTGGTGGGGCGACTCAAAGCGCTGGCGGAAAAGACCATTACCCGCTGGGACGATATTATTTGGCCGGCTATCGATACACCGCTAAGTGTGCTGATTTGGCTATGGCCTGCCTCGCACTCCATTGAAATTATCATCGATAATACCGCTGGCGATGTCTCGCTCAGTTGGCTCACCTTGGTGCAAGACTTGGTGGTGGTGTGGGTGGTCATTTGGATTTTGCTGCGCTTGGTCAACAGCGGTGAAGAAGTCATGATTGAAACCGGCAATCGTGATCACACCACCATCAACACCATGGGCAATATACTGCGTGCGCTGTTTGTGTGCGTGGGGATTATTTCTTTGCTGCAAAGCCTCGGGGTCAGTGTTTCTGGCCTACTGACCGTTGGTGGGGTCGGGGGTTTAATTGTTGGTTTTGCCGCCAAGGACTTACTGTCGAACTTCTTTGGTGGGGTGATGATTTACTTTGATCGCCCATTTAAAGTGGGCGACTGGGTACGCTCTCCCGATCGCAATATTGAGGGCACGGTGGAAAAAATTGGTATTCGCATGACGGTGGTGCGCACCTTTGATTTGCGCCCTTTATACGTTCCCAATTCGGTATTCAGTAACGTGGTGGTCGAGAACCCCTCGCGGATGCTCAACCGCCGCATCTATGAAACCATCGGACTACGTTACCAAGACGCCGATAAAATCAGCGCGGTGATTGACGATGTGTATGCCATGCTTGAAGCCCACCCAGACATTGAAACACGACAAACCTTGATTGTGAACTTCAATAGCTTTGGCCCACATTCGCTCGATTTCTTTATTTACACCTTCACCAAAACGGTGAACTGGCAACGTTATCACCGCGTGAAGCAGGATGTACTGCTGCAAGTGATTGGTATTATTCATCAGCACGGTGCGGATATTGCCTTCCCAACTCGTACGCTGCATATGGATCCAAGCCTGATGGCGCAGGGCGCCGATGCCATGGTGCCACCGCCCGAAGCGCAGGCGCGTTAAATCGCGCTTGCCGCTCACGTGCGGGCTGCTACAATGCCGCTCCCACAGGGTGAGCAGAGAATAAACAGGTAAGCGTGTGACTGAGTATGATGTAATTGTGATTGGTGCCGGTGCGGCAGGATTGATGTGTGCGGCACAAGCAGGCCAACGTGGCCGCCGTGTTTTGGTGGTGGATCATGCCAAAAAACCGGGCCGCAAGATCCTGATCTCAGGCGGCGGACGCTGCAATTTCACCAACTATGATGTCACCGCGAGTAACTTCCTGTGTGAAAACCCGCACTTCGTCAAATCCGCATTGGCACAATACAGCCAATGGGACTTTATTGGTCTGGTGGCCACCCATGGTGTGGCCTATCACGAGCGTGACCACGGCCAGCTGTTTTGTGATGACAGCGCCAAGGATATCGTTAACCTGCTCTTGGCCGAATGCGACCAAGCCACCATCAGTCAACGCTATCGCTGTGAAGTGCATGATATCGAAAAAGAAGAAGCCGGCTTTCGCCTTAAACTCAATGGCGAGCCGGTGCGCTGCCAGTCGTTGGTGGTTGCCACGGGCGGCCTTTCGATGCCCAAGCTCGGCGCCACCCCCTTTGGTTATCAGCTTGCCGAACAATTTGGCTTAAAAGTGCTGCCCACCCGCGCCGCCTTGGTGCCGTATACCTTGCACCAAGAAGACAAAACCCGCTTTGCTGATATTTCCGGGGTGTCGGTGCCATGTTCGATCACCACCGAATCGGGGGTGTGTTTTACCGAGAACCTGCTCTTTACCCACCGCGGCTTATCGGGACCGGCGGTGTTGCAAACCTCCTCGTTTTGGCAGCCGGGCGAAGCGGTCACTATCGATTTACTCCCCAGTGAGTCACTAAAAGAGGTGCTGGTGGCGATGCGTGATAAGCACCCCAACCAAACCTTAAAAACCTCACTGTCTCGCCTATTCCCCAAACGCCTGGTCGAGGTCTTGATTGCGCGCGATAGCTTGCCAGATAAACCGCTCAAGCAGCTCGATGACAAACAGCTCGATCAGCTTCATCACTACTTTCACCAGTGGTCCATTGCCCCAAACGGCACCGAAGGTTACCGCACCGCAGAAGTGACGCTTGGCGGGGTGGATACCCACGCAATTTCCTCGAAAACCCTTGAAGCGCGAGATATTCCCGGCCTGTATTTTATCGGTGAAGTGCTAGATGTCACCGGCTGGCTCGGCGGCTATAACTTCCAATGGGCCTGGAGCTCCGGCTGGGTAGCCGGACAGTATGTGTGATCTTGATTCTAAGTGCTCTCTAGTTGACTGTTTTTTAACTTAAAAATAGCAATCCTGTCTCAGTGTTGATACATTAGCGCGCTTGCCATGTCGGATAAAAATCATCCGGCGCTGTGAACCCGCGATGCGCTGGATGGGCTCGCGGTACCCTAGGGACGGGGTGACGGCTGTTCACTATTGCTACCTCGGTTATCGGGGAGTTTGGAATTAACCTGTCGTTGCTTTGAGAGCCGTTCCCATGCAGTTATCACTAAAACAAAAATTAATTGGGGCATGCTTATCTGCTGTATTGCTGATGGCCGCCTTTCTCACCTGGCTTGCTGTAAGCCAAATTCAAGCCCAAACCCAGTCGAGCATCTATAGCCGCGTCAGTGGTATCGCCGATGCAGCGACTGAATCGATCAGCGGTTGGGTGCAAATCCGTGCCGATATCACCAGTGCCTTTACCGATTACACCAGCAGTAGCCATCGTGTGAGCTATTTGCAGCAAGCGCGTGAGGCCGGTGGGTTTGACGATATCTACTTTGGCACCCCAAAAGGCGCCATGTATCGTTCGCGTCCTGAGCGCAACCGCGATGATTATGACCCTCGCGTCCGTCCGTGGTACAAGCAAGCCGTGAGCGCAGGTAGCCCGATTATTACCACCGCATACAGTGATGCGATTACTGGTGCGATGTTGGTGACCTTGGCCGAGCCGGTGCGTCGTAATGGCGAATTAATCGGTGTGGTGGGCGCAGATGTGTTGATTGACCAGCTGATCCGTGACGTGACCCAATTAAAAGTGGGCAAAAATGCGAACGCGATGCTGCTAGGTGCTGATGGCACTTTTCTCGCTCACAAAGACAAAGCGCGCCTGCTAAAACCGTATCGCAGCTTGTCTCCTGAGCTGAATGAAAACCGCGTGCGTCAGGCGTTGGCACAGCAATCGCTGGTGGAACTGCCTGTCGATGGCGTTGATAAACTGTTTTATTTTGCCTCGGTTCCTAACACCGATTGGGTACTGGCGGTTGAGCTGGATAAGCGCACTGAATACGCCAGCCAGCGTGATACCTTGTTCGACCTGATGCTGACCGCGGTAGTGATCACTTTGCTGGTGGCCGGTGCCGTGACGTGGTTGATGCACGTGTTGTTCCGTGACTTGCTCAATGTATCCGCCGCGCTAGAAGAAATTGCCTCCGGTGAAGGGGACTTAACCCAGCGCCTTGAGCCACACAGTAATGATGAAATTGGCAAACTTGCCAACAACTTCAACCGCTTTGTCGGCAACATGCACACTATGGTGTCGCATTTGCGCCAGCTGTCTGGCTCGCTCAAGCAACAAGCCGAGCTAACCGCAGCACAAGCAGAAGAGCGCTCCACCCGGATTGGTCATCAGCAAGATGAAATCAATATGGTGGCGACCGCTATCCATGAAATGGCCTCGGCGACCCAAGATATTGCCGGTAATGCCGATAACACCGCGCGCACCGCCCAAGAGACCGAAAGCGTCGCCAACGATGGCGGCCAGCAAGTGGAGCAAAGTAAGCACTCGATCACCGAGCTTGCCCGTGAAGTAGAAGCGGCGACCGGTGTGATTGGTGAGCTGGATCAGCATGCGCACAGTATCACCAGCATCTTGTCGACCATTCAAGAAGTGGCTGAGCAAACCAATCTGCTGGCATTGAATGCCGCGATTGAAGCCGCACGCGCCGGAGAGCATGGCCGTGGCTTTGCGGTGGTAGCCGATGAGGTACGGATATTGAGCCAGCGTACCCATGCCTCAACCACCGAAATTCAGCAGATGATTGATACCTTGCAGCAGGCAACCGGTCGCGCGGTGACCATGATGCAAGACAGCCAGCAGCGTGCTCATGCCAGTGTGGAAGATGCTAGCGCGGCGAACGAAAGCTTGAGCCAGATTGTCGCGGCGGTGAGCCAAATTAGCGATATGGCTACCCAAATTGCCTCGGCAGCGGAAGAGCAATCGAGCGTCACCGCGGAGATCACCCGTAACTCAGAGGGCATTCGCGATGTGTCTAATGAGCTATCGACCGAGGCGGATGAAGCCGCGCGTCAAGCCGCGACGTTATCCGAGCTTTCTCATAGCCTCGAGCAAGAGATCAGCCGCTTTAAGCTGTAACCCATAAACGACGTAAACGCCGGGCATGGCAGCGCGCTGTGCTCGGCGTTTTTTTGTTCACGCGTTTGACGTCAGCATCTTGGGGGCGGGGAGCGGTGTAGTGTGATGGTGGCGATCGGCCTCGTAGCTCTCCATAAAGTGGACAAGAAAATGGTCCAGCTGCGTGGCGGTGTTCACGTCGCCTTGGCTTCGTAGTAATGCACTCACCGCTTCACTGGTACACAGGTGTCCCGGTGGCTGGTTGCGCCTGAGCGTATATTGCGAGGCGGCTGTCGACGGCAAACTGACCCGTGGCAGACCATTGAGCCACGGGCTTTTATTGAGCATTTTTCGCGCCTGCTGCCAAGTGGCATCCAGCACCACAAACTGTAACGGCGCGCGAGGTGCATTGGTGGCGGATAACGTCTCCGTGCAAGAAGCTGACCTATCCGCGCAAGAGACAGACCGAACCGCGTCAGCAAATAGCCTATCTGCCGGGATAGCATCATCACTGGGAAACAACAACCAAGGTGATACATCACCGCGCGCCCAGCTGTCGAGCAAGGCTTGCGGTGGTTGTTTGCGTTGCCAAATCTCTATCTGAGTGTGGGGCAGCGCCGCTTTAACCAGTTTGCCGGTGTTGGATTGGCGCGCCGCTTCGTTTTCGTGCATCACTAGCACGCATTGCAATTGGCTTTCTAGCGGCCAATAGCAGTGACAGATACAGTGATAGGTAAAACCGCACTGGCGGCAGGGCGAACGGGCCATCATTGTCTCCTTTGTTAACAGCGCGCTATTGTGCGCAAGCCCAGCCACGAATGCCAGGTTATTGTTGGCTGCTGTCTGGGTTCCTCACTTGGCGTTTAAGTGTTAACCCCTTTGTACCCAAAGGATACGTGTTGCCATTAAAGGTTTCCTCGGAGGCGGTGAGGGTAAACCCGTTACGTGTATATATGCGCTCAGACACCACCATTTGCTCACCACTGCGGGTGGTGAGCACTTGGACTTGATTCTCCCCGACTGGCTGCCAAATCCCGGTTTCTTTAGTCACCGTTTCCCCTTGCGGGTGGTAGGTGGTGATGGCGCTATGATCAGGCAGCAAGGTAAGCTGTGTGGTTAAAACCGGCTGACCGGGACTTTGACTTTGCCCTTGATATTCGCCCGCCCAATGCTGCGAGTGATCATACGAGGGCAGCAGAGCACAGCCTTGGTAGGTGCGTTGGGACGTTTTCAGGGTCGCGCGCCAACCGTACAAGGTGGTATCACTTTGCTGGCAGCCAGTTGCGGTTAGCGTTAATGCGGCATTGCGCGCACGGAAATGGGCGGTGGTGTCATCCATCTGCTTTCCTGTCAGCGGCACCTCTTGGCTATCCCCGTCGCTTTCCCATGCCATATTATGTTCGCCAACGGCGGCAGACCACATGCGTGGTGATTGCCCGTCCGCTAAGACGGCATGGCGGGGTTGCGCGCAGCTATTGAGTTCGGTAGTGACTAGATTGATACGCGTCATGGTGACTGACGCAGGATAGTCCGCGCTAAATCCACGGCTTGCCACTGGGGTAAAGAAGCCTTCAAATTCACCATACACAGGCCCACCCAGCTGATCGAGTGCCGTGCGTTGCTCATGGCTTAAGTTCAGCCAGTATTGCTTTTGACTGCCACAGGGTGTGAAGCTGGCCGTTTCAGGGCTGACAGAGACCATACCACTGAGCATAAACGGAGTCGGTGTATGGCTGAGCCCCGAGTCTAGCATGTCACTGCGATGACCCAGTTCAACAGGGCCTTTCGATGAGGTACAGCCGACTAACGTGAGTAGGCTAGCGGTAGCGATCACCAGTAAACGATGGGGACGTTGCACACGACACTCCTTGTGAATAGTGGGCTCGTGCCAGACTTGCACCGACACACACTGACGGGCAAGATTGCCGACAACTGCATCGAATGAGAGTGAGCCAACATGGGTTATTGGTTATTTAAAACAGAGCCAGATACGTTTTCGATAGACACCTTAAAGCAGCAAAAGGTTTCATGCTGGGAAGGGGTGCGCAATTATCAAGCGCGTAATATGTTGCGTGATGAGGTTAAGGTAGGCGATCAGGTGTTGATTTACCATTCCTCTTGTAAGCATGTTGGAGTGGCTGGTGTGGCGACCGTGACTCGCGAGTGTTATCCCGACCATACCCAATTTGAGCCAGAAAGTGGCTACTTCGACCCTAAAGCCACCCTAGAAGCCCCGCGTTGGTTTATGGTGGATGTGGCGTATCAGCGTCATTTACCGTTGATTACGCTGGCGCAGATGAAGCAAAACCCTGCGCTGGCTGAGATGCCGTTGGTGAAAAAAGGTAACCGGCTGAGTGTGATGCCGGTTACCGCAGCGCAATGGCAGGCCATTCTGACGATGGCGGGGGAGTCGTGCATCGTCAGATGACATCCTTGGCTCACACTGTGAGCCAACCGCTTAGGATTGTGGTGCGAGCAGGTGCGCGTTTAAGTAGCGCGCGACTGCCTCATCGGCGTGGCTGCCAATAATCGCGTTGTCCGACAAGGTGGCTTTGACGCGCGCTTGTGCGGTAGCCATCACCAAGCCGCGACCGGCGGCGCGCAGCATCTCGACATCGTTCATGCCATCGCCAAACGCGATACAGTCGGCCAGATTGAGCTGATGACGACGCGCGACTTCCTCGAGTGCGGCGCCTTTGGATACCCCATTGCCCATCACTTCCAAGCAGAAGGGAGTCGAGAAAGCGATACTGATGCTATCGCCGTATTGCGACAAAAACTGATGCTCATATTTGAGTAAGTGGTCGTGATCATGACGAATAAAGAAAATCTTCGCGATGTTATCGACCGGTGGGTTGTCCACATCAAACTCCTTAGCGTTAAAGCCAGAGTCTTGGTGATAACGCGCGAGTTCTTCATCCATTTTGCTCAACAGCCAATCATTATCGCGATACAGGTGAATGGTGACGGTTGGATCGTGCTTCACCTCGTTAATCAGGCTTGCGACGATCGCGGGATCAACGTTGTGCTGATACACCAGCTGGTCATTGCTGTCGTGTACACGGGCACCGTTAGAAGTGATCATGTAAGCAGGGATCCCCACGGTTTCACGAATGCTTGCCACATCAACATGATGACGTCCGGTGGCGAACACAAAGTGAATGCCTTGCTGGTGGAGTTGTTGCAGCACCTGCTTGGTATAGGGGGCGATACGGTGCTCGGGGGTTAGCAAGGTACCGTCCAAATCAGAAGCGACGAGTTTGTACATCATGTCCTCATTGGTTCAGGCGATCATAATCACAGTATGCTCTGAGTGTACTGCAACTTATTGGGGTTAAAAAGGGAACAGTATCACTGTCTTTTTTCCGCTTTTACTCGCCAACATAGCGCGAGAAAAAGGCATCAATCTCACGCAGTGCTGTGACTCTGTGATTATCCGTTTCGAATAAAATTTCATGCCGAGCACCGTCGAACGTTCGCCATTGGCTGGGTTGACCGGCTTGTTTACGTACGGCGTGAAATTGCGACATCGCAGGGTTAGAAACGATCAACTCTTCGCCCGCTTGGCAGATAAACGTCGGGGTGGTCAGCGAGGGAGCAAGGGCCAGACAGCGCGTCCCCGCGGCTAATCCTTCCGCTATCCAACGCGCGCTGGGCCCACCGATTTGTAGCTGTGGCTGGTTGATATAAAGCTGGCGAAACCACGCATAACGGGCACGAGAATGCGTGAGGCGATTTTGCTCAAAGGGTACGTGGCGATAGCCGACTTGGCCGGGACCAAAGCGTGGAGGATGTTGATAGCGCGCTAAGGAGCGACATAGCCAAGGGGCGATACGCCCAAGCCAAGGGCTAACTTGCACACCAAACATGGGGGCCGTCAGGGCGATAGCTTGCACAGCCCCCGGATACTGGTGAGCGTATAGGGTGGCAATTGCCCCGCCCATTGAATGGCCGAGCATAAACCAATCATCATAATGACGGTGGGCACGGACTTGTTGCATAAATGTCGCCACATCCGCGACATAATCATCAAAGCGTTCGACATGGCCCAGATCGCGTGGCTTTAAGACCAAGCGTTGAGACAAGCCTTGGCCGCGGTGGTCAAAGCTGTAGACGTCATAGCCCATCTGAAAGAGATCGTAGAAGATCTCTTGGTATTTCATCACGCTTTCAATCCGGCCATTAATCACCACCACCGCTTTGGTGTGTTTTGGGTGAGTAAAACTGCACCAATGCAGTCTTAGGCCGCCTTCGCCATGAAATGTGCCCTGTTCGCGCTGTTGCCAAAAGGGGGTAATGGCGTCTTTAAAGGCATCGGTAAATTGGGCTTCCCGCGCCATTGCGTCAGGGTCAAAGGCCGCCGGTTTGTCGGCATGAGCTGGGGTTGTCATTGTCATTGGTTACCATCGCTGTGATAAAGCTACTATAACCGCCTTCGGGTAGGGATGAAAATGACGGGATAATGAAAAGAAAAAGGCAAGCATGACTGCATGCTTGCCGAAACCATCCCGCTGGGGGAATTACTGATTGAAGTTGTAATAAGTTTCTGCGCCGGGGCCGACAGGCAAACCTAGCACGAAAACCCATACGTAGAATAGGATGCTCCATCCCACCATAAAGATCATCGAATAAGGCAACATGGTGGCAATCAAGGTGCCTATGCCAAGGTTTTTCACATAGCGACACGCCACCGCCAGAATCAGGCCAAAGTAGCTCATCATCGGGGTAATGATGTTGGTGACGGAGTCGCCAATCCGATACGCCGCTTGAATCGTCTCTGGGGCATAACCGACCAGCATCAACATAGGTACAAAGATGGGGGCGGTGATGGCCCACTGCGCCGATGCCGAGCCGACCGAGAGGTTAATCAGGCCACACATCAAGATGAAGGCAAAGAATAATGCTGGCCCGGTTAAACCGATGGTTTGCAAAAAGTCAGCGCCGCCGACCGCAATCACTTGGCCAAAATTGGTCCACTTAAAGAAGGCGACAAACTGGGCGGCGAAAAACACCAATACGATGTACATGCCCATAGCGCTCATCGACTTAGACATTGAATCAATCACGTCGCGATCGTTATTGATGGTGCCGACGGTACGGCCAAACACAATACCGGGAACGGCAAAGAACACCATAATAAAGGCAACAATGCCTTTCAAAAACGGCGAGCCTGCCACTTCATTGGTCTCGGGGTGACGCAGTGGTCCCCACTCAGGGACGATGGTGAGCGCTAAAATGCCGCTGACAATCAGCACCGCAATCCCGGCATTACGAAGACCGCGTTTCTCGTCATCATTTAGCTTGCTCGCGGAGGCGGCGGCGACATCTTCAGAGGCTTGGTCGTGGTCATACTGGCCCAGCTTAGGCTCGACAATCTTATCGGTGATCCACGCACCGACAAAGGCGATAAAGAAGGTGGAGACAAACATGAAGTACCAGTTCATCTCTGGGCCGACACTGTAGTCTGGGTCAATCATTTGCGCGGCTGACTCGGTGATCCCAGACAATAAAGGGTCGACAGTTCCCAACAACAAGTTCGCCGAGTAACCGCCGGATACCCCGGCAAACGCGGCGGCAAGGCCAGCCAATGGATGACGACCTAATGAGTGGAAGATCATCGCCGCAAGTGGGATCAGAACGACATAACCCAACTCTGAAGCCGTATTCGAGATAATACCGGCAAACACGATGGTAAAGGTCACGGTACGGCGCGACGCGCCCATTACCAAGCCGCGCATCGAGGCTGACAATAGTCCCGAATGCTCTGCGACCGATACACCGAGCATGGCCACCAGTACGGTGCCGAGTGGGGCAAAGCCAGTAAAGTTTTTCACCAAGTTGGTGACTATCATTTGCAAGCCTTCGGCGTTTAGTAGGCTTTGCACATAAATCATGCCATCGGCGGCACGTCCTTTCGCGCCCTCAGGGCGAGGGTCGGCGACGGCAAGATCAAAGTAACCGGCAATACCGGACGCGAGAAGAATCGCGACACAGAAGATTGCGAACAGTGTCACTGGGTGAGGAAGCAAGTTGCCGAGCCATTCGACGGTATCGAGAAAGCGCGTAAACAGCGTGCGCTTTTGCGGCCCACCTTGTTGCTCAGTGGTACTTGAGTGCATGTCATCGTCTCCTTGGTTGAACTGCATTTTCCCGTCTCTGGGAAAAGGAGGCCGGATGTTAATTGTTTTTTTAACTAGATTGCAAGATTAAACACTAATTTTTAACTCAATAAACCGATCCGTGTACTGGTTTTATGGATAAAAACTGACATATTTGACTGTATCTTTGCGCAGTTGTCGGTTATCTCACCGTAAGTTCGCGTAATATGTTGGGAGCGTCTGACAGCCTGAAACGTAAAAAGGTGTTAACAAATGCAGGATGATTCTTCCCAAGGGCATATCGACTATCTCGATGGATTACGTGTGCTGGCCGCCCTGTTTGTGGTGGCGATTCATGTATTGGGCCCCTATCGTATGGAGCTGGGTCAAATTCCAGACAGCGATTGGCTGATTGCGGTAGGACTCAATACCGTCAGCCGCTGGGCGGTACCGGTGTTTATCATGATCTCGGGCTTGCTGCTGTTGTCGGCGAGTAAACCCTTTAATTGGTCACACTTTTTGCGTCGGCGGGTGATGAAAGTCGTGGTGCCTTTTGTGGTGTGGTCTGCCATGTTTGCGGTGATTTCGGGCCTTTCAGCGCAAGGCTTTTCGCTGGCTACCACGCTCTCGACCCTACAAGAGGCGCCATGGCACGAAACCTATTACCACTTGGGCTTTTTCTATTACTACATTCCGTTGCTGCTTTGGGTGCCGGTGTTACGGCCGATATTAGCTCGTTTGCCGTCTACAGCCATCGCACTGGTCGGCTTGCTGTGGATTGGCGTGACGGCTTGGTATTTAGCCGGAGGACAAGGCTGGTGGCGCAACGATTTCATCTTGTATGGCGGCTATTTATGGCTAGGTTTTTGGTTGCACCAATACCCGCGTGCTCGGGTGTTGTGGTGGGGTTTGGGCGTGGCGGCATTGGGCGCAACCATGTATCAGGTTTTAGCGACCAGCCTTGCCCACCAACGCTATATCACCCAAGGTTGGCTGTCATACACCACGGTGAATACCGTTTTAATCAGCGCTGCAGTATTTCTGGCTGTGCGTGCGTTGATGGCGGGACGGGCAAGCCCGGCATGGCTGGCGCAACTTAGTCGCTATAGCTTGGGCATTTACCTTATCCACCCTTTGTTTTTGTGGCCAATACGTACTTATTGGCCCACGTTATCGCCGGCGTGGTGGTGGATCCCAGTGCTTACTCTGTATGCCTTTAGTGGCGCCGCTTTGGTCACAGCGTGGCTGCAGCGTCACCGAGCCACCGCTTGGCTGGTTCCTTGATGGGCGGCCAATCGGTCAGACGTATAGGGCCAATCCATTGGTCAAGATCGCAATCGTGATAGACCCGCCATCCAATCGACACAAAAACCGCCATACTGTATAAACTGGTGAGTGACCAGCGAAGGGAGAAACCATGGATGAAGTAGCAGTGGTGATCAAACACAGTCGGCGTTTAGAAAGCCTGCTGCGTCAGCATTACCACGCGGATGGAAAAGGCTTGCATCAGCTTGTCGATAGTTGCCAAAAACGTTTGCCCAATGATGTGATCGGCAAGCTGCGTTTTGTGGCGACGATCCGCAACAAAGTGGTGCATGAAGAAGGTTTTGAAGTGGACGACTTACGCCAATTCGTGTCCGTGTGCAAAGCGTGTGAAGCGGAGCTGGTCCCGCGCAGTCATCGTTTGATTTGGCGGCTGGCTGCCGGTCTTATCTTTCTCTTTACCGCCGGCGCGCTTTGGTTTTACGCACAAGTGTGGCCTCAGTGGAGCGGCTAACACCAAAGGCGAATGTGATTGCCCTTTCTTGTCGTCATTTTTTCTA
The DNA here is from genome assembly GCF_001996085.1 of Salinivibrio sp. PR5. Lineage (NCBI taxonomy): Bacteria > Pseudomonadati > Pseudomonadota > Gammaproteobacteria > Vibrionales > Vibrionaceae > Salinivibrio > Salinivibrio sp. PR5. The sequence continues at coordinate 61,711 of NZ_MUFK01000004.1, read as the reverse complement.
ACTGGATCTTGTTCTCACCAAGGGTAGCTGGACATCTGCCCAACGCGGCATAGACTTGGCGTCCTTGTCGTGAAAGGAATGATAATCATGTGGAGCTGGTTCGCTGTCTGTTGTTCTGGACTGCTACATATCTCCGCAGCCTACCGTGGTCCTCGCTGGCAGTTTTATCTGTTTAAGCCGCTCACTATAGTGCTGCTGGTACTGATTGGCAGTACCCAGATTACCGAGTCGACTTACGCTCAGCTCGTGCTCTCGGCGCTGCTGCTTTCGCTGGTCGGTGATATCTTCTTAATGCTGCCCAAAGATAGGTTTGTGCAGGGGCTCACCAGCTTTTTGTTTGCCCATATCGTCTATACCGTCGCGTTCTGGTATCAGTTCGATGGCCATATTGTGTGGTGGTTGCCGTCCTTGCTGTCCGGACTCGGGATCATTGTCTTTTTGTTATTACTGCCCAGTCTCGGCAAGTTAGCGTTGCCAGTTGCCGTTTATATTGCGGTGATCGTACAAATGGCATGGGCGGCCGGCGAGTATTGGCTCAATACCCACTCGACGCCCGCAGCATTGGCATTTGGTGGGGCCATTTTATTTATGATCTCAGATACGGTGTTGGCGTTTTCACGCTTTAAAGGTGAGTTTCGTGCTTCTCAGGCAGTAGTAATGACAACCTACTTTATGGCTCAAGCTCTGATCACTGCATCAGTGATTTACGCATCGTGAGGCGACGGGGTGGAAAAGGTCTATCAAGCCAGTAATACACTTGAAGCACACAGCCTGAAGGGGTTGCTGGCGAGCCACAATATCGATTGTGTGCTAAAAGGTGAGGCCTTAAGCGCGGCGGTCGGTGAACTGCCGACCGATGTGCAAGGCGTCACGCTTTGGGTAGCACCAGAGCATACCCATCAAGCGCGCGTGTTACTCCAAGAATACGAAGCACAAAGCCAGACACGCTGGGTGTGTGGCTATTGTGGTGAGGATAATGCGGGCAGTTTTGAGTTGTGCTGGCAATGCCAACACAACCGTGATGACTAGCTCAGACCATATATTTTCGACGAATATCGAGCAGCGCGAAAATACCAAAAATCAAAATGGACCACTTCTCCCAACGCGTCATCGCAATTTTATCGCCAAACGCGCCTAAGAAGATCAGCATCTGCAATCCATGCATCACCAATAAAAAGCCAGTCATAATATACAGCGCCATCGCGGCCACGCCCGGGAAGGGGTGAAACATATTGGCAATCAATACCAGCCATACAAAGGCGATGGCAGCTTTAGCCAGAATAATCAGTGCTTTCATGCATCCTCTCTAAAATACAGTCGATAATTGACTTGGCCCGCGGATTTATCTCGGTGCAACCGCCAATTAGCCGGTGCATCGTGCGTGCTGAGTTCATTCTCGGCTTCGACATAAATACAGGCATCGGGTGACAGCCAACCTTGCGATTCTAGCGCATTCAGAGTGTCTGCCAGTAATCCTTCTCGAAAGGGAGGATCAACAAAGACGATATCAAACGGTTCACCCTGATGGCCTGCGCGCAATTTGGCTAAGGCGTCGCCTTGTACCACATTCGCCTGCGCTGCCTGTAACTGGGTGAGGTTGGTGCTCAGCTGTTTGGCCGCTTGAGGATTCATTTCGCAAAATGTGACCCATGCAGCACCGCGTGAGAGAGCTTCAAACCCCAACCCGCCGCTACCGGCAAAAACATCCAAGCAGCGGGCACCAGGCAGATAGGGGGCTAACCAGTTAAACACCGTTTCTTTGACTCTGTCTGTGGTGGGGCGCAGACCTTGCGCATCCTGTACTGCCAACTTACGGCCACGCCAGCGGCCAGCAATAATTCTCACAGTACCTGCCGCACGTGATGGCGAAGCAGATGAAGGTTTCCGGGAGGCGCGTTTAACCATAGATTTTTTGACCGTAAAGAAGGTGATAGACTATGCCGATTCGGTAATGTGCCGCTGATTGTACCAAGCATGCTTTAGGATTTGCCAATGGCAGAAAAAAAGAAACGTGGATTAATGTCGTGGCTGGGTTTCGGCCGCAAAAAAGAACAGCCAGAACCAGAACAAGAATCGCATACTCAGCCGTCAGACGTGGCGGAAGACGTGGCGGAAGACGCGGTGGAGTCAGCCACATCGGTTGATAGCCTCAATGAACAGGCTGCATCACAAAATGAACAAGAAAGCCTTGCGCCTGAGGTAGAAAGCGACACGCATACCGTGCCAGAGCCAGAGCCAGAGCCAGAGCCAGAGCCAGAGCCAGAGCCAGAGCCAGACTCACACTCACAATCTACTGCGATTCGCGAGCGGGAAAAACCGCAGCGCGAAGGCTTTTTTGCCCGCCTAAAACGTGGCTTACAAAAAACCAAGACCAACTTAGGGTCTGGGTTCTTTGGCCTATTTAGTGGCAAAAAGATCGATGATGAACTGTTCGAAGAGCTTGAAGAACAGTTGCTGATTGCCGATGTGGGTATGGAAGCAACCACCAAAATCATTGATAACCTGACCGATAAAGCTAGCCGTCGCGATCTGAAAGATGGGGAAGCCCTGTATGGCATTCTCAAACAAGAAATGGCGCAGATGCTGGAAAAAGTTGAACAGCCGCTGGTGATTAGCGATCAAAAGCCTTATGTGATCTTAATGGTTGGCGTGAACGGGGTGGGCAAAACCACCACCATTGGTAAGATGGCGCGTCAATTCCAAGACCAAGGCAAATCGGTGATGCTAGCTGCTGGTGACACCTTCCGCGCTGCGGCTGTCGAGCAGCTTCAGGCTTGGGGCGAGCGTAATCACGTACCTGTGATTGCCCAGCACACCGGTGCTGACAGTGCCTCTGTGCTTTATGATGCGATTGAAGCGGCGAAAGCCCGTAATGTGGATGTGGTGATTGCCGACACCGCGGGACGCTTGCAAAACAAAGCCAACTTGATGGAAGAGCTGCGTAAAATTGTGCGTGTAATGCAAAAACTGGATGTTGGCGCGCCGCATGAAGTGATGCTGACCCTTGATGCTGGCACCGGACAAAACGCGATCAGCCAAGCGAAACTGTTTAATGACATTGCGCCGCTAACCGGTATTACCCTCACAAAATTGGACGGGACCGCCAAAGGTGGCGTCATTTTTGCCGTGGCTGAACAATTTAATATTCCCATCCGCTATATTGGGGTAGGCGAAGGCATTGAGGATCTTCGCACCTTCAATGCCAATGACTTTATCGAGGCCTTATTTAGCCGGGAGGAGTAACCGTGATCCAGTTTCAGCAGGTCAGTAAAGCCTATCGAGGCGGCCGCCAAGCACTGCAAAAAGTGAATTTTGACTTGCCTAAGGGTGATATGGCGCTGCTTACCGGCCACTCTGGCGCGGGCAAGAGCACCTTGCTGAAGCTGATTTGTGCCATTGAGCGGCCCAGTGATGGGCAGATTTTTTTCAATGGTCATGATATTTCTCGGATCCCTCGTCAAGATGTTCCCTTTTTGCGCCGTCATTTAGGGATCATCTTTCAAGATCACAAGCTATTGATGGACGCGACTGTGTATGAAAACGTCGCGCTCCCTTTGCGCATTGAGCAACAGTCTGACAACGAGATCAAAAAACGGGTTTCGGCGGCGCTGGATAAAGTCGGCTTACTGGATAAAGCGCGTTGTTATCCTATTCAGTTGTCAGGGGGTGAACAGCAACGTGTCGGCATTGCCCGTGCGGTGGTGAACCGTCCCCAAGTGCTGCTGGCCGATGAGCCAACCGGTAATTTGGATGCTGCATTATCGGCGCAAATCATGGAGCTATTTCGTTTGTTCAACCAAGTGGGCGTCACCATTTTAATGGCAACCCATGATACGTCTTTGCTTGAACAATATCGCCATTTGCGCCGTTTTGAACTCAACCAAGGCAGCTTGGCGGAGGTACGTCATGGCTGAAGGCTTTGTACAAACCCAGCGCCGACACGCCCGCGCAGCATGGCAAGATCTCTTTCAACGCCCGGTCGGGAATTTGCTCACCTTGACGGTACTGGCCGTGGCCCTGTCTTTGCCAGTCACTTTCTACTTACTGGCTAAAAACGTCTTGGCAGTGACCGACCAATGGCACAACCCAGCGGAGTTGAGTGTCTATCTTGATAAAGCGCAGACCGAGGCACAATCGCAAGCCCTTGCTAGCGATATTCGCGGTTGGTCTGATGTGGCCAGTGTGACCTATATTTCGCCCTCACAAGGGCTCGATACTTTGCGTGTCCAACGTGGCTTTGAGCAGGCCGTTAGCTTGCTCGACAACAACCCACTTCCGGCGGTGTTAGTGGTCGTGCCGCGCGTTGATGTGTCTGCCTCTGACAGCGGAACACAGGTTGCGCTCAGCCAAGTGGCGCAAGGGTTATTGGCGAAGCTCACTGCATTGGATGGTGTCGAAGAGGTACGTCTCGACAGCGATTGGCTAGCCAGACTGGAAGCGATCAAGCACATCGCTATCACCTTGGCTTGGTTGTTCTCGGGACTGATGCTGGCAGCGGTGCTGCTAGTGGTCGGCAATACCCTGAGGTTACAGGTGCTCCATCATCAATCCCGTATTCAAGTGATGAAGATGGTGGGGGCAACCGACAGCTTTATTTTGCGTCCCTATCTCTACATGGGCGCTTGGTTAGGCGGATTGGCGGCGGTGTTGGCATGGGTGATTACCGCATTAAATACGTTTTTAATGGATGCAGCAGTCAGTCAATTGGCACAGCTTTATGACAATCACTTTACGCTCACCGGACTTGGTTGGGATGAATCTTTGCTATTGTTGATGGTGTCCACCTTATTAGGGGTGTTGGCCGCGGTGTTGGCGACACGTCGTCATCTAAAAGAAATTGAACCTGTGTAGACTTATTGCGGTCATAGAGCACGAGACACACAACAGGGCTTGCAGTTTTACCCCGCTTGGGTATATTTTTGCATGCTTAATCAGCAATTCGGTCTTCGACGATTCGGAAACGAGGTTTGAATGACAAAAGAGATGTACGCACTGGCCCCCATCGCACAGGATAACTTAGACAGTTACCTGCAGGCGGTGAATAGCCACCCCATGCTCACTGCCGAAGAGGAGCATGCGTTGGCCGAGCGTCTCCATTACCATGGTGATCTTGAGGCAGCGAAATCGCTGATCCTCTCACACTTGCGTTTTGTTGTTCATATCGCCCGTGGATACACCGGATACGGCTTACCCATGGCAGATTTAGTGCAAGAGGGTAACATCGGCTTGATGAAAGCGGTCAAACGCTTTAACCCAGAAGTCGGCGTTCGCCTTGTCTCCTTTGCGGTGCACTGGATCAAAGCCGAAATTCACGAGTACGTGCTGCGTAACTGGCGTATCGTTAAAGTGGCAACCACCAAAGCACAGCGTAAGCTGTTCTTTAACCTGCGCAAAAACAAAAAGCGCTTGGGGTGGTTTAACAACGATGAAGTGAACATGGTGGCGGAGCAACTTGGTGTAGATGCTGCAGAAGTCCGCGAGATGGAAGCACGTCTCGCCGCGCAAGATGCGACCTTCGAAGCCCCAGCAAACGCCGATGATGAGCGTGATGGCGCCGCCATGGCTCCAGTCTACTATTTAGAAGACAAGAGCTCTGATGTGGCGGCCTCGCTAGAGGCGGAAAACTGGGAATCGCACGCGAACCGTCGTCTTGCCCATGCACTGGCTGCATTGGATGAGCGAAGCCAACACATTGTTCGCGCACGTTGGTTGGATGATGACAAGGCCACGTTGCAAGACTTGGCGGATCATTACCAAGTCTCGGCTGAGCGGATTCGCCAGCTTGAAAAAAATGCGATGAAGAAACTGAAACATGCCATGGGTGACGCCCTATAGCGCTATCCATGCGAATAAACCGGCCCGCGGGCCGGTTTTTTTATATCTGTTGATCATCGAAGTTAGAAAGTTTCACGTAACTTATTCACAGCTTATCCATGATCAGATCTATATCTAGTGGATCCTATTCGACGATCTTCGCTTATCAACTCAATCCACACCTTTTTCCACAGACGATCAATAAATGACCATGACTTAACCTGTCTAACAAGCGAGGCGGCCTAAACTCAGGTACAATGCCGTTTATAACGAGCGGCGCGATAGCATCGTGCTACATAACTTTGGGAATAACTCTGTGAGTGGAGTGGAATTAGGTATGGATCAGTTTGCTCATATCTCTGTGACCGATGCGTGGGAAATGCTGCGTGATGATCAGCAAAATGCAGTATTAGTGGATATTCGCGATCCACAAACCTTTCAAGTGGCGCACTCTCAAGGTGCCTTTCACTTAACCAACGACACCTTGGTCGCCTTTATGGATCAGGTCGATTTTGATCAACCCGTACTGGTGATGTGCTACCACGGCATTAGCAGCCAAGGGGCGGCACAGTATTTAATTAACCAAGGGTTCGAGTCTGTCTACAGTGTCGATGGTGGCTTTGAGGCTTGGCATCGTCAGGCCTTGCCGACTGAGTCAGGACTGGAATAGGCGCAAGGAGCCTCTATGCAAAAAATGGCGGTACTGCCTAACGCACGGCTAGCGCAGGCATTTGTCGATTATGCAGCAGCGCATAAGGTGGCGATTGAGCTGGCACCGGAAGCGGATGCCCAAGTGGCGTTATGGCTGGTCGATGACAGCCAAGCCGCCTGGGTTGAACAAGAACTGGCCCGTTTTGTGGCGGAGCCTATGCATAGCCGCTATCAGGCTGCGTCTTGGCAGGTAGCGGAAACCCGTCACGCTCGGTTTCATTATCCCTCCGCAGGGTTATGGCAAACGGTGAAAGACAAGTCTGGTCCAGTGACGATTACCGTGATGATCGCGTGTGCCGCCTTGTTTGCCATGATGATCTTAGGCGGATTTGAGGTCGTCGTGCGCAGCCTGCTGTTTCCCGCTGATAGCGAGCAGCGCTGGCAATTGTGGCGGTTGTTTAGTCACGCCTTGCTTCATTTCTCGGCGCTACACATCGTCTTTAACTTGTTGTGGTGGTGGGTACTTGGGGGACGTATCGAGCAACGGGCTGGTGGCAGCAAGCTGATGCAGATTTTCCTCTTTGCTGCCCTTTTCTCCGGTCTGGGGCAATATTGGCTGGAAGGGCCTTATTTTGGCGGCTTATCCGGTGTGGTTTACGCGCTCTTAGGCTATTTATGGTGGTTAACGTGGCTCGCCCCCGAGCGCGGGTTAACCATTGATAAACCGTATGTCGTGTTTATGTTGGCATGGTTAGTGATTGGGTTCTTCCAACCACTGGGCATGAATATCGCCAATATGGCGCACGTGTTTGGTTTAGGCGTCGGTTGCTTACTCGGCCTTTGGGATGCCAAACGCGCTGCCTAACATTGTCCGTCAAACAAACGCAAACGAAAAAGAGCAGATTACTGCTCTTTTTTTATTCGAACGCACATTTTTATTGYTCTAGATCGATAATTTATGTTCGGATTCACGGTTTTTGTTTTCATTTTGAGTAAGTATTCCACCCGTTGAGCGTATTCGAATATTTCAATGCTCACTCTTTTGATTTGTAACCCTTTTACCTATCCATCGCGTACATCTTACTGAGGAACCCTCTCATGTTTGGAATCTTTCGTCCGGCACCTCACCGGCAAAGATTGCCAGAATCGCAAGTCGGCTCAACCTACACCCGACTGCGTTGGCAATTGTTTATTGGTATTTTTATCGGTTATGCCGGTTACTACCTAGTGCGTAAAAACTTCAGCTTGGCGATGCCATTTCTTATTGAAGAATATGGTTTTAGCCGCGGCGATCTTGGCTTTGCATTAGCCGCTGTCTCGATCGCTTACGGTCTGTCTAAATTTCTCATGGGCAGCGTGTCTGACCGCTCTAACCCTCGCTACTTCTTGAGTGCTGGCCTGTTAATGTCATCGTTGGTGATGTTCTGCTTTGGCTTTATGCCGTGGGCAACCAGCAGTATTACCATTATGTTTATCCTGCTTTTTATTAACGGTTGGGTACAAGGCATGGGCTGGCCGGCTTGCGGGCGTACTATGGTGCACTGGTGGTCACGCCGCGAGCGTGGTGAGCTGGTGTCTGTTTGGAACGTGGCGCATAACGTGGGGGGCGGCTTGATTGGTCCGCTATTCTTGCTTGGCCTGTGGCTGTTCAATGACGACTGGCGTGCCTCTTTCTATGTCCCGGCGTTTTTTGCTGCCTTGGTCGCGGTATTCATCTGGTTAACCCTACGCGATACCCCGCAATCATGTGGTTTGCCACCGATTGAAGAATACAAAAACGACTATCCAGAAAACTACGACGAAGAAGCCTTTGAGAAGGAAATGACCGCCAAAGATATCTTCGTGACGTATGTACTGAAAAACCGTCTTTTGTGGTACATCGCGATTGCTAACGCCTTTGTCTACTTGATTCGCTATGGCGTATTGGACTGGGCGCCTGTGTATCTGGATGAAGCCAAAGGCTTTACCGTGGATAAGTCCTCATGGGCTTACTTCCTCTACGAGTGGGCGGGGATCCCGGGCACACTGCTGTGTGGTTGGATGTCAGATAAGTTCTTCAAAGGGGCACGTGCGCCAGCGGGTGTACTGTTCATGGTCTTAGTCACCTTGGCGGTATTGGTCTATTGGTTTAACCCTGCGGGCAATCCGGGCGTCGATATGGTCGCGCTGGTGGCGATTGGCTTCTTGATTTATGGTCCGGTGATGCTGATCGGCTTGTATGCGCTTGAGCTTGCACCGAAAAAAGCGGCCGGTACGGCGGCAGGTTTAACCGGACTATTCGGTTACCTCGGTGGTGCAGTGGTGGCCAATATTGCATTGGGTTATACCGTGGATCACTTTGGTTGGGACGGTGGCTTTATGCTCCTTACCGGCGGCTGTATCTTGGCGATTTTCTTCCTATGCTTAGCATGGGTAGGTGAGAGCCGCGTGCGTCGTGAGTCACCGGCACATGCTGCCTAAACAATCAGTCTTGGCATTGCCCATAGGCAATGAGTAAACTAGAAAGCCCCCGTGACCGCGGGGGCTTTTTGTAAGGGGAGATGCAGTGAAGCAAAACAAACGTCATCAGCAAATCATTGATCTGGTTAAGTCACAAGGATACGTGAGCACGGAAGACTTGGTTGAGCGCTTCAATGTCAGCCCGCAAACGATTCGACGCGATCTCAATGAATTGGCCGCAGAGAACCACATTCGCCGCCATCACGGTGGGGCGACAGTACCGTCGAGTTCGGAAAACACCGCGTATGCAACGCGTAAGGTCTTGCAGCAGCAAGAAAAAGACACCATTGCTCAAGCTTTGGTGAAGCACATTCCGGATGGCGCGACCTTGTTTATTGATATCGGCACCACACCGGAGGCGGTAGCACGTGCGTTACTTAATCACCATAATTTACGGGTGGTGACCAATAACTTAAATGCCGCTGCTATCTTAATGCCCAAGCAGGATTTCACCCTGATTATTGCTGGGGGCGAAGTGCGCAACCGTGACGGGGGTATTGTGGGTGAAGCTACCCTCGATTTTATCTCCCAGTTCCGCCTCGACTTCGGCATTTTGGGGATCAGTGGCATTGATGATGATGGGTCGCTGCTCGATTTTGACTACCACGAGGTACGTGTCAAAAAAGCGATTCTAGATAACAGCCGCTGTGTGATGCTGGCTGCCGACCATACCAAGTTTGGTCGTAATGCCATGGTGAATCTTGGCAACATTACCCAACTCGATATGGTCTTTACCGATGCTGAGCCACCGAGCAATGTGCGCGACATGTTGTTAGCGCAAGGTGGCCACCTTGAAGTGGTGCCCAGTGATGCTGAGCAAGATGCGTTATCCGCGTAGCGGATAACGATCGCTTATTGGTATAGGTACTTGGTAAACAAGAGATCGGCGAGAATGCGTCGATTGGTTTCTGCTAATAAGAGCTCATTGACGCGCTCCAGGCAGGCTTTACGGATTGCTTCTCGACCGGATAGCGATTTTATCTTGGTGACGGTTTGCTGACTCAAGGTCTCGATGATGGCATCACGGATCAGCGGCGCATGATATTCCAGCTCACGCACCAGTTTCGGGTCATCGACCATCAGCTCCACTTTGACATTGATAAAGCCGAGCCGGCTCCCCTCAGTGACATAGTTGGTGGTGATCTCAGGCTCTAGGGAAAAGTAGCTGTATTTGGGCGCTTGTCCGTCACCCTCTGCTTCAGCGAACACGGCCGAGCTGGTCAGTAATAATAGGCCGACTAAGGCCATCCATAAGGTTTGAATCTTTCTCATATCCACCCAGCAATTCAGTTGCTCATATGATAGGGTTAGGCCGCCCTGCATTCTCCAATCGGGACTGGCTTGCTACAATTGCCAGCCGAGTATAGCAATATTGTAAGCCACCGAGGGGATGAAGCGGGCGAATTTTGCGCGATGTGGCACAGGAAACAATGTCGGATTTAAATCAAACCTATTTGGCGGCGCTGAAACAAGCGCGCTGGGAACGACCAGATATCGCCGCGTTAAAACGCTCTCAACATGGGAGTTGGTTACTCGAATCGCATTCGATGACGGCTCGACTCAAGCGCCACTGTCAGCGCTTTGATGTGGATGTGGTCAATGTGTATCAACTGACGCCGGATAAACTGACCACGGATGAAGTGGCATTAATCGGTCACGAGGCGTGCGTGGTGCGTGAAGTGATCTTAAAGGGAGACGGCCACGCATGGGTTTGTGGGCGCACGCTGTTACCCGCTTCCACGCTTGAAGGACAAGGCGGTTACCTGAACGCCCTAGGCGCCGTGCCGTTAGGTCAGCATGTTTTTAAACAGCGCGCATCGCGCCGTGATGCGATTGAAGTGGCGGAAGTAACGATGCCAACGGGTGGACTTCAAGCGCGTCGCTCGCGGCTTTGGCTGCATAACCGTCCGATGTTGGTGGCGGAATTGTTTTTACCTGATTCGCCCATGTACGGAAAGGAGATCCCCGCATGAGCCCTAAGTTAGTGGCGCTGGCTCAACTGGCCCGCCTTGACCGCCCGATTGGGACCTTATTATTTTTATGGCCAACCTTGTGGGCCTTATTTTTGGCTGCCGACGGTCTACCACCCTTCGATGTGCTGGCGGTTTTTGTATTGGGCGTATACATGATGCGTGCCGCCGGATGCGTGATTAATGACTATGCGGACCGTCATTTTGATGGCCATGTTAAACGCACTAAGGATAGGCCACTGCCGTCTGGACGTATTAGCGAAAAAGAGGCGCTCGCGCTCTTTTTTGGCTTGGTTCTCGCCTCGTTTGCGCTGGTATTAACGCAAAACCTGTTGACCATTCAACTGTCCTTTGTCGGCGTCGCCTTGGCGTTTGTCTATCCCTTTATGAAGCGTTATACCCATCTTCCTCAATTGGTATTGGGGCTGGCGTTTAGTTGGGGGATCCCGATGGGATTTGCCGCCGTGCAAGACACCATTCCTCCCGTTGCATGGCTTTTGTTTATGGCAAATAACTGTTGGATCATTGCCTACGACACCCTTTATGCCATGGTCGACCGAGATGATGATTTGAAGATCGGGGTGAAATCGACCGCCATTTTATTTGGCCGTTGGGACAAAGCGGCGATTGGTGGTTTGCAATTATCGACACTGTTACTGCTGATGTTGGTGGGGAATTGGCTGGCCCTATCGGCAGGCTTTCATTGGAGCTTGCTGGCCGCGTTCGCGTTGTTTGTTTACCAGCAGTATTTAGTGCGTGAGCGAGAAAGAATGCCTTGCTTTCAGGCGTTTATGAACAATAACTATGTGGGTTTAGTGATTTTTCTGGGCGTCTTAGCGGGCGTATACCTCTAAGCAATCACTGACCCTGACACATAAAAAAGGCGCATCATGCGCCTTTTTTAGTGCTCAATATCGGATGCTTATTGCCCGCTGTCGGACTCGGTGTTTTCCGCTCGGCCCGTCAGTGGCTGGTTCAGCACGGCCTGAATGGTGAGCTGGACTTCTGGTGAAATCAGCCCGCATACCAAATCATTCAGTGCTTGGATGCGCTCAGCATTAGCTTTGGCATCGTCATCGAGATAGCCTTGCTCACGGAGCGTATCCACAAAGGTACTGAACACGCCTTTATCAAAAAACTCCGGCGCGTTGATCCCGTGTAGGCGGCTTAAACGCTGTGCCAACATTTGGCTGTGTTTTTCCAGATCACGCTTTTCAATATGCGGCTGGTGGGTGTACAAGGTCAACGTAATTGCATAGCGTTGCAAGGTTTCGACGATGGTACGCCCCAGCAATTGCAACTCACCCAGCTTGGCATTGTTCATGGTCACTTTATCGTCGTTACAACAAATCAGCGACTGTGCCTGCATGGCATGCAATAGCGCATCAAAGTAGCTATCTAAGCTGGCTTGGTCAAAACTCATAAACAGCTCGGCTTTGAGCAGCGGATAAAGCTGCTGCACGCAGGCGCGTAAGCCACTTTGGCTGATGGTTTTGTGGGTGATCAGGATCTGCGCAATCAATGAAGGCAGCGCCACCAAATGGATCACGTTGTTGCGATAATAGGTCATCAAAATCGCTTGCTGACGGTTAAGCGAGATCACATCGCCCATGGTGTCTTTCTCGACCACAAACTTATTCAGTGACAAAGCATGGTCGACTAAGTCCGCGGGACTGTCTTGCGGCACACTGCAACAGGCCGAATACGGCGCTTGTGTAAGCAGCTGTTGATACACCGCCAGTTGGGTCTCCAATGCCTCGCGGCTTAAGGCGCGTTGACGGGAGGCCAGCAGTGCGGTGGCACAAAGGGTCAGGGCATTAGTGGCGGCCGCATCGTTAATCCGAGTCATCACTTTTTCAGCCAAGTCATTGACCACTGGGTTCATCCAAGCGGGTTTCTGCGGCTCGATCGGATTGATGTAATCATGCCAGTCCGGCACCTTGTCGTTTAGGTGTTGGTTCAGTGGAATAGGCTCGCCAAAGTTGACGTACCCCAGTCCGTAGTTACGCAGCTTGCGCACAATACCTACCACTTGACCAAAGCTTTCTTTCTCTTTGCGTTGGCCTTGCAGCTCTTTGGCGTAGGTATTGACCTCCATCACATGCTCGTAGCCAATATAGACGGGCACCAAGGTGATTGGGCGTTGTTGACCGCGAAGCATGGCTTGCAAGGTCATGGCAAGCATCCCAGTTTTCGCCGGTAGCAAGCGGCCTGTGCGTGAGCGGCCGCCCTCGGAGAAGTACTCGACCGAATAGCCGCGGGCAAATAACTCTGCTAGGTATTCACGGAAAACGGTGGAATACAGGCGGTTGCCTTTAAAGCTGCGACGAATAAAGAAGGCGCCGCCACGGCGGAATAAGGGCCCAGCCGGGAAGAAGTTAAGGTTGACGCCGGCGGCAATATGCGGCGGTACCAGTCCTTCTTTGTACAGCACATACGATAGCAACAAGTAGTCCATGTGTGAGCGGTGGCAGGGCACATAGACTATTTCATGGCCGTCTTGCGCCAACTGACGCACGCGCTCGGCGTTGTTGACGTTGATGCCTTGATACAGCTTGTTCCACAACCAAGTTAGCAGGCGATCACTATAGCGAATCAAGCGATAGGAGAAGTTGGCGGCGATCTCTTCCATCATATCGACCGCTTCTTTGCGCACTTTCTCAACCGAGACATTGCGGCTTTGCGCTTCATCATGAACCACTTTGTCGATCGCTTTCGAGGCCAGCAGACGCTTAAAGAGTAGGGCGCGATTCGGGAGCCGAGGTCCCGAGGCAGCAAGTTTTTGACGCGAGAAGTGGATCATCGCCACTCGCGCGAGTTTGTGCGCGATCGCTTGGTCGGTGCCGTGCTTGTCGGCCATATAGCGTAGCGATACTGCTTGGCTGATGCGCACCATGCCATCACGGCCACGGGTCAGAATGGTCCACAGTTTCTCAGGGCCATTCATTGCGCGCAAAATCGCTTGATCACGCTGCGTTTCGTTACCCGGATCCCGTTGCCACAGCACCGAGGCGGGGACGAGCTGAATATCTAGCTCACTGTCTTGGCGATGAAGGTTAAGTAAATCTTTAAAATGCGCCAACGAGCGGGCCGGTAAATCTTGCTGACCACTAAATACCTTGCGGCCGTGGCTAATAAACACGTAGCGCGGCAAGGTAGTATCCCCAATGGTGAGGGGTTTTAACGGATCAGGCAGCCCTTGACGCAAACAGGTTCGCCTAAGGGTCAGTAAATCCGTGTGGGAGTGAAACGGCAGCACATAGACGATGGGCCGTGTTAACGATAGGTTGAGCTGCTCAATAGGTTCGGATGGAATACAGTGGGTTTTTACCCATGCAGAGAGCGGCAAATTCAATAGCTTATAATAGAGTTTTTGCCAGAGAGCCATAACGGTTAGCGCCTCAAAATCAAAATGCGCGCCAAGGATAGCAGAAAAGTACGGCGAACTCGCAACGAAAGGTCGGGAAATTACGCTAACCCACCGTTTCAAGCCACAATGAGATCCGCTTCTCGCTGCGTGAATTAGGCCTTTTCAAGCATTTAATTACTGGATATACTCACAGTTAACTGTATAAAAAGACAGGTAAGAGCATGAAGCCGTTAACCGCGAGACAACAGCAGGTTTTTGATTTAATCAAAGCCCATATCGAAGAGACAGGGATGCCGCCGACCCGTGCCGAGATTGCTCGTCAGTTGGGTTTTCGTTCCGCGAACGCGGCGGAAGAGCATCTAAAAGCCTTAGCCCGTAAAGGAGTGCTGGAGATTATTCCCGGCGCGTCACGAGGCATTCGTTTGATTTGCGAAGAAGAAGTGGTCGCCCCAGAAGATCAAGGTTTGCCGCTGATTGGTCGCGTGGCGGCTGGTGAGCCGATATTGGCGCAAGAGCATGTCGAAAGTCATTACCAAGTTGACCCTGCCTTGTTCAAACCGCGCGCTGACTTTTTATTACGCGTCAATGGCATGAGCATGAAAGACATCGGTATCTTAGATGGCGATTTACTGGCGGTGCACAAGACCCAAGATGTGCACAACGGCCAAGTCGTTGTTGCTCGCGTTGATGACGATGTGACCGTGAAGCGTCTTGAGAAAAAAGGCGCGCAAGTGGTATTGCACGCTGAAAATGACGAATTTATGCCGATCTCGGTGGATTTAACCGCACAATCACTGACCATTGAAGGCGTGGCTGTGGGTGTGATCCGTAACGCCGATTGGATGTAATAGGTTTCTGGCACGGGCGTCGCTCGCCCGTGATTTGACCGCGGTTAAAAAAACACCTTTGCATTATTGCTCAAGCAAACGATAATTATTATCATCTATAATTATCGTATGTGGAGGTGTCCGTGCGTACTCAACAGCATTCTGTTCCTAGCAAGCTATTTAAGCCGATGTGGCTGCGCAGCCGTGAGAGCCTTACCGATGATGGGGTGATTTACGATCCGGTGGCGGCTGCAGCCTGTCAGGGATGTGTTCTCCAGCCCGAATGTGATTGGCATAATCTGGATCAAACCCAGCTGCTTTATGCCACGCTTACCAGTCAATGTGACGCGATTGTAAAACAATTCTTAGCCCAGCATCCCACCGCGTGGATTATTAACGTGGGGGGCGGACTCGATACCCGTTTTTACCGTCTCGACAATGGCCGTTGTCGTTGGTTGGAAGTAGACGTCGACGAAACCTTACTCTGGCGTGAGCGACTCTTTCATACCAGTGAACGGTTTCGGATGGTGCAAGGCTCGGTCAAGCAGCTTGATTGGCTGGATCAATTAGCGGTACCTGCTGGTCACCCAACCATGCTAATTTGTGACCAAGCCTTACTAGAGTGCAGTAACCGCGAAATTTCAGCCTTTTGCCATCATATCAGCCGCCATTTTCCGCAAATGGAGGCATGTTTAGTGCTGGCGGGGGACAAATGTCATACCCGCATGGGACAAAAGTTGGGCTGCGAACAATACCAACATGGTTTTGCCGACCCGAGAATGGCGATCGTGAACGCGTTGCCTTGGGCGTGCCGCGTAGAAGAAAAATCACCGCTCGATAAACCCTGTCCCCGTTGGCGGTTATGGCAACGTGCATTAGCGGCCATGCCACGCTATCGTCTGCGCTTCACGCCTGTTGTCCTTCATCTCGAGTTATAACTTTTCTTTCGCGCTATCGCTTTTCTGCCGTCGTGCTCACACAAGGTGGGCACGTGTCTGGCTTTATGATCTTTTTCGCCTCGATTTTTTGTCCTTTTCGCCATCCTTGCCTAACTTAATTGTAAATAAAACGTTAACTATCGTTAGTGATTGTATCTGTGCGTATTCTCGCCAGCGTCAATCATGAGTGAGGCAGGAGGAAGCCGTGTTGAGGCGCCGATTACTACTTTTGATAGGGACAATGCTCCTTCCTGCAGTGGGTGTGCATGCTGCAGAACGAGAAGGCTGGAACCTCACCCAAGGGGTGACGGCCATCAGTCAGCAGGTGTATGACCTGCACATGACCATCTTTTATATCTGCGTTGCAATTGGCGTGCTGGTGTTTGGGGTGATGTTTTGGTCCATTATCCGTCACCGTAAATCCAAAGGCGCAAAACCTGCCTCGTTCCATGAGAGCACCAAAGTAGAGATCGCGTGGACGCTCGTGCCGTTTTTGATTTTGGTCGGCATGGCGATTCCGGCCACCCAAGTGCTACTCGATATGGAAGACACCACTGAGCCGGACCTCACAGTGCAGGTAACGGGCTCGCAATGGAAGTGGCATTACCGCTATTTTGACCATGACGTTGCCTTCTTTTCACTGCTTGCCTCAAGCCCCGAACAAATCCGCAATGAGAGACAAAAGCGTGACACCTATTTACTCGAGGTCGATCAGCCTCTGGTGTTGCCAGTCGGGCGTAAGGTGCGCTTTTTGATTACTTCGCAAGATGTGATTCATTCGTGGTGGGTGCCTGCCTTTGCGGTGAAGAAAGATGCTAACCCCGGTTTTATTAATGAGGCGTGGACCAAAATTGATAAGCCCGGCATTTATCGCGGCCAATGTGCAGAGCTGTGCGGTAAAGACCACGGCTTTATGCCGATTGTGGTGATCGCCAAGCCCCAAGAGGAATTTGATGCTTGGGTGCAAAAAACGGCCCTAGCACAGCAGAAAGCGCGCGAAGAAGAGCAACGCTTGCTGGACATGGAAATGCCGATGGATGAGCTGATGGCGCTAGGCGAACAAGTGTATGACAGCCGCTGTGGCATGTGTCACCAAAGCGAAGGACAAGGGATGCCGGGCGTGTTCCCCGCGTTGGCCGGCGCTGAGATTGCCATTCAGCCGGATAGATTGGTCGACCATATTGATATTGTTGTCAACGGCAAAGCAGGTACCGCCATGCAAGCGTTTGGTCCGCAATTGTCGCTCAAAGAATTGGCGGCGGTGGTGACCTATGAGCGCAATGCGTGGGGCAATGACACCGGTGATACCGTACAAGCTGCGCAAATCAACGCGGTGAAGTCAGGTGAAGATCTTTAGGAGCGCGTGATGACAGATACTACCCCAGATACCTTGCATGACGATCATCACCATAAACCGCGTGGGATCATGCGTTGGGTGTTGACCACCAACCACAAAGATATTGGCTCCATGTATCTGATTTTCAGCTTCACCATGTTTTTACTGGGTGGGGCGATGGCGATGGTTATTCGTGCTGAGCTTTTTCAGCCCGGCTTGCAACTGGTTGAGCCTAACTTTTTCAACCAAATGACCACAGTACACGGCCTGATCATGGTGTTTGGCGCGGTGATGCCCGCGTTTACCGGTTTGGCTAACTGGATGGTGCCAATGATGATAGGAGCGCCGGACATGGCGCTGCCACGGATGAATAACTGGAGCTTTTGGATCCTGCCGTTCGCGTTCTTACTGCTTATTGGCTCCTTGTTTATGGAAGGCGGCGGCCCTAACTTTGGCTGGACGTTTTACGCGCCGCTGTCGACCACTTATAGCCCAGACAGTACCGGCCTGTTTGTGTTTGCCCTGCATATCATGGGGATCAGCTCAATCATGGGCGCCATCAATGTGATTGTCACCATCACCAATATGCGTGCGCCGGGCATGACCTACATGAAAATGCCGCTGTTTGTTTGGACTTGGCTGATCACGGCCTTTTTGTTGATTGCGGTGATGCCGGTATTGGCAGGGGCCGCCACCATGGTGCTGACCGATAAATACTTTGGCACTAGCTTTTTTGATGCCGCGGGGGGCGGCGATCCTGTGATGTTCCAGCATATTTTCTGGTTCTTTGGTCACCCCGAGGTCTACATCATGATTTTGCCAAGCTTTGGCATTATCTCGGCAATTGTCCCCGCGTTTTCGCGCAAGCGCCTGTTCGGCTATAGCTCGATGGTATACGCCACCGCCTCGATTGCGGGGTTAAGCTTTTTAGTATGGGCGCACCATATGTTCACCACTGGGATGCCGGTATTTGCCGAATTGTTTTTCATGTTCTGCACCATGCTGATCTCGGTGCCGACTGGGGTGAAGGTCTTTAACTGGGTCGCCACCATGTGGCGGGGATCGTTAACCTTTGAAGTGCCCATGTTGTTTGCGATTGCCTTTATTGTGCTGTTCACCATCGGCGGATTTTCGGGCTTGATGCTGGCGATCACCCCGGTCGATTTTCAGTATCATGATACCTATTTTGTGGTGGCGCACTTCCACTATGTGCTGGTTTCGGGGGCGGTGTTCTCGATTATGGCCGCGGCTTACTACTGGCTCCCCAAGTGGACCGGTCATATGTTTAATGAAACCTTGGCCAAGTGGCACTTTTGGTGCTCGGTGATTTCGGTCAATGTGCTTTTCTTCCCCATGCACTTTCTGGGGCTGGCGGGGATGCCACGCCGGATCCCCGATTATGCGCTGCAATTTGCGGACGTGAACGCCATTGTCAGCATCGGTGGCTTTGCCTTTGGCTTGTCGCAACTTATTTTCCTCGCGGTGGTGATCAAATGCGCGCGTGGCGGTGAGCCTGCTGCAGCGAAGCCGTGGGAGGGTGCCGAAGGGCTGGAGTGGACCGTGCCTTCGCCCGCACCGTATCACACCTTTGAGACACCGCCAGATCTGGAGGAGACGCGCCATGGCCACTGAGTCTGCGCGCTCGGTGCGCCGCTTACTGCTGCTCGCAGTCGCGATGTTTGGCTTTGCGTTTGCCTTAGTGCCTTTGTATGACGTGTTCTGTGACGTTACTGGGATAAACGGCAAAACCGATAATGAGGCCGCCGCATCCAGTGCGGGCATTGACCAAGATCGCTTGGTGACCATTGAATTTATTGCCTACATCAACCCGGGGATGCGCTGGACGTTCGAGCCCCAAGTTAAACGTATGCAGGTGCATCCCGGTGAAACCCATACCATCAACTACCTAGCCACCAACAATGCGCGCTATGACACCATTGGCCAAGCGGTGCCTTCGGTCTCACCTGGGATAGCCGCGCAATACTTGAACAAAATTGAATGCTTTTGTTTTAACCGTCAGCCTTTACCGCGTGGCGAGGATGCGGCTTTGCCCCTCGTGTTTTACGTGGATCCTGAGCTGCCGGATGACATTAACCACTTAACGCTGGCCTACACCTTGTTTGATGTGACAGCCAGCGCCAAGGAATAAGGAGGCGCTCATGGCGACGCCTGAACGTTATTATGTCCCTGCGGCGAGTATCTGGCCGATTGTTGGTGCGGTGGCGCTGTTCTTGATTGCCGCTGGCGCAGGTGCCACGGTGGGCGGTTTATTTGGTGGCAATGGCCCTTGGCTGTTGCTGGCCGGCACCGTACTTATTTTGGTTATGCTCACCGGCTGGTTTCGCGACGTGATCCGCGAATCCATGCAAGGGCTGTACTCGGCGCAAATGGACCGCTCTTTTCGCCAAGGAATGAGTTGGTTTATTTTCTCTGAGGTAATGTTTTTTGGCGCTTTTTTTGGTGCGCTCTTTTATGCCCGCTTTATCGCCGTCCCTTGGCTGGGCGGTGCGAGCAATAACGCGATGACCGCGGCGGTGCTGTGGCCAGATTTCGTCGCTCAGTGGCCACTCACGTTGACCCCAGGCGGGATTGAAACCACCGCGATGCCCGCGATGGGGTTACCGCTGTTAAACACCTTTATCCTCCTGACCTCTTCTGTAACGCTCCATATTGCCCATACCGCGATGGAGAAAAATCAACGGGGGCGAATTAAAAGCTTCCTATTGGCCACGGTGTTATTAGGCGCATTGTTTATGTTTTTTCAGGGTGAAGAATACATCCATGCTTACCAAGAAATGGATCTACGTCTCGACTCTGGGGTCTATGGCAACACCTTTTATTTATTAACTGGCTTTCATGGCCTACACGTTACATTAGGCACCATCATGTTGTTTGTGATTTGGTTACGTGTATTACGCGGCCACTTCACGCCGACACAACACTTTGGTTTTCAAGCCAGTGCTTGGTATTGGCACTTTGTTGATGTGGTGTGGTTATGCTTGTTCGTTTTTGTATACATCTTATAGATCAATAGGGGCGTGGGTTGGGGGTAATCCAGCCCATTGAGAGCGCCAATAAAAGCAATAAGAAGATACAGACGGAAAATAAAACGCGACGGCCCAAAAAGCGAGATAAAGGGACGGAGCGATCGCCATTGAGCAAGACAGGAATGGCACGAAATAAGTTAAACAAAATAAAGATCAGCAAACAAATCAGAATAGCTTTGACCAGCATAAGCGCTCCTTAGCGCAATAGGTAATCATGAAACAAGGACGGCGAATGGGGTTTCTGATATTGACTGTGGTTGTGGTCGCGCTACTCGTCAAGTTAAGTCATTGGCAATGGACGCGTGGCGTGCAAAAAGCCCAACACTTGGCACAGTTTGATGCCAATCAAGCCCCCAACTCACTTTCAGGCATGGTGCGAAAAGGCCAACGATTGGCGCTCGACGGACAGTTTCGCCCTGAATTTGCCGTGTGGCTGGATAATCAGACCCACCAAGGCCGGGTAGGCTATCGCCTCTTTCTTCCCCTCATTCCAAGTCAGCAGCCATCGCGATGGTGGCTGGTTGAATTGGGTTGGGTGGCCGCGCCAGCAGTGCGCCACTTGCCTGCTGTGCCTGCATTGGCATCGCGCTACCAGCTGTCTGGCTTTGTCGATACACCCTCTGAGCGGGTGGTGCTCAAGGAAGAAACGGCATCGCATAAGTGGCCCGCTCGGGTGCAGCGCATTGACTTACAAGCACTTAAGGCTCAAATGCCCGCGCTGGAGGCGCAGTGGTTGATACGGGCAGAAAAACTGGTGGATGTGACCACGCCAAACACAGATGCCTTGGCGCAAGCGGGGGTGACGCCGGTGTGGCAGCCGGTGGTGATGCCGCCAGTGAAACATTATGGCTATGCCTTGCAGTGGGCGTTAATGGCGCTCGCGGTCAGTATTGGCGCAGGCATCTGGTGGTATAAAACAAAACAGAGGGAAGCGGTGTGAAAGGACGCATAACGCTCGTAGCTTTGATTGGTATTTTTGTCCTACCTGTGGTGGTGGCGAAATTGGTGCTGGAGCAAAGCTGGTATGAAAAAGGGGTCACCAATTACGGACAGTTTCTCGCTGAGCCGGCGACCCTAAATTGGTTACCTGAGCAAGGCCAGTGGCGGTTGATTTATCGGGTGCCAGAGCAATGTGACTCTGTGTGCGAGCAAGCCCTGTTTCAGTTAACACAAATTCCGATTGCGGTCGGCAAAGAGCGCGATCGGGTCAGTAGCGTGGCACTGACGCGCTCCGCCCCGAAAGCGCCGGAGGTACTGACATGGCAAACCCTGACCACAGAGCAGGCGCAGGCATGGCAGCAACAAGCATTTGATAAAAATACTATTTATCTAAGCGATCCGATGAATAATGTGGTGCTGGCCTATCCGGTCAGTGATGATAAAACCAAGTGGGTCGCGCAAGGCAAAGGCTTATTGCGCGATCTCAAACGGCTCCTTAAATTGTCGAAGGTAGGCTGATTATGGCAACGCGTCGCTACCAACTCGCCGTTTTATCGACACTGATACTGGCTGTGCTGGTGGTCGGCCTCGGCGCGTTTACCCGCCTCACTGAAGCGGGGCTTGGCTGCCCAGACTGGCCCGGATGCTATGGCCATTTGGCAGTGCCGGCCAGTGAAAGCGCGCAATCGGTCGCCATGTCGCGTTTCCCAGATGCGCCGCTTGATATCAATAAAGCATGGAATGAAATGTTGCACCGCTACGTGGCGGGCTCCTTAGGGCTGGCGATTTTTGCGTTGGCGTGGATCAGCTGGCGACGTCCTGACTATCAGGCTTTACGACCACTGACCACCTTGCTCAGTGTGGTCGTCATCGCGCAAGCCGCCTTAGGGATGTGGACCGTGACTTTAAGTTTGATGCCGGTGGTGGTGATGGCGCACTTACTCGGTGGTTTCACCACGGTATGCTTGCTAGTTTGGCTGGCGGTGGCGACAGGCGCGCTCCGATTGCCTGTGTTTTCGATGTCGTCATCCGCGCGCCGCGTGGGCACGTTGGCTTTGGTCGCGGTGATTGTACAAATCGGTCTCGGCGGCTGGACCTCTGCCAACTATGCCGCCACCGTCTGCACTCAGCTACCTATCTGTGAAAGCCCTTGGTGGCAGCTTTTCACCCCTTCCGCCTTTCATCCCGTCAGTCCTCTTAGCGACACCTATCAGTTTGGCGTGCTTAACCATGCCGAGCGGGTGACCATTCATGCCACCCACCGTCTGGGCGCCATGGTGGTCACTGTATTAGTGCTCGCTTGGGCATGGATGCTGTGGCGTGCTGGGGCGCGCGCGCTGGCAATGGCAGTGAGTGGTGTGCTGGCGATGCAAATTACGTTAGGGATAACCAATGTGGTTGCGCTACTGCCGCTGAGTGTGGCGGTGGCGCACAACTTAGGGGGATTATCACTGTTGGTTACGTTGCTGATCACTCGTCGTTTATCTCTTTCCTCGTCACTATCTCAAGGAGCTCGTGATGGCACAGTTTCAACGTACCGCTAGTGTTTCGACACCTGCTGGCGCCAATTGGCGTGATTATTACGAGCTGACCAAACCGCGTGTGGTTGCCATGTTGCTTCTCACCGCGTTGGTGGGCATGTGCTTAGCCACTCCCGGCTGGCCACCTTGGTCGGCGGTGCTGGTGGGATTATTTGGCATTGGTGCGCAAGCCAGCGCAGCGGCGGTGTTTAATCACGTTATCGACTGGAAAATTGACACGAAAATGCAGCGCACCCGCCATCGCCCCGTAGCCGAGGGACGAGTGAGTCAAGGCGCCGCGTTGGCCTTTGCGGTGATACTGATGGTGATGGGATTCATTGCCTGTTGGTGGCTGAATCCGCTCACGGCTTGGCTAACGTTTGCCAGTCTGGTCGGTTATGCATTGGTGTATACCCAGTGGCTTAAACCTGCGACCCCGCAAAATATCGTGATTGGCGGTTTGGCGGGAGCGATGCCGCCTTTGTTAGGCTGGACCGCGGTGACCGGAGAGCTTCACGCCCACGCGCTGCTGCTGGTGATGATCATTTTTACTTGGACGCCGCCTCACTTTTGGGCGTTAGCGATACATCGCCGCCATGACTATGCTAAAGCCGATGTGCCGATGCTGCCTGTCACTCATGGGGTAGGGTTTACCCAAACTATGGTTTTGCTTTACACCCTACTGCTGGTCATCGTGGGCATTTTCCCTTGGCTGACCGGGATGAGTGGTTGGTTGTATCTGGTAGGGGCGACCACGTTAAATCTGGTCTTTGTCGGTTACGCTTGGCGACTGAAAACCCAGTCGCAAAAAGGCATCGCGTGGCAGACGTTTAAATTCTCGATATGGCATATCTTCGCGACCTTTGTGGTGCTCCTTGCCGACCACGCGTTGCGCTATTGAGAGGCTACTTTAGCCCTTGCGCCGACAACACGGTGGCTTTGTCGGCGACAAACGAGACTTTGATATGTTTACCATCGCCGCCCCACACACAGTGCGTCAAGCCCATGGTGTCGTCGCATTGGCTAGGTTCGCCAATGTGGCTCACAACCACGTCATAGCTCATGCCCACTTCGAGCTGATCGTAGTTTTGCTTGGTCACTTTCGAGCAACCCGCTAGCAATACCGCCAATACACAGGCAAAAAATACACGCATAACCTTTCCTTATTCACAGAGGTGATGAGCCTAGTTGGCGCAGTGCAACTGACACAGTGCAATGGCCGCTCGTCGATGAGATTGCCGCAATGGTACACTGCTGCATCGATAAGGGCCACCCGCTGACCTTGCCGGTTATCGCTGCAATCGTGTTCTTTATCAAAAATGATACATCATCCTGACGCATAGCGTGGCGTCCAATATTGAGAACGAGGAAGTATGTGGCAGTCTCTCACTCAGCGTGAGCTTCATTGGCGGGTCTTATCGCTGGCTTTACCTATGGTGATCTCCAATATCACCGTTCCGTTATTAGGGTTAGTGGATGCCGCGGTGATCGGCCATTTAGACCATGCATGGTATTTAGGTGGTGTGGCGGTTGGCAGCACCATGATAAATGTGACCTTTTGGCTGTTGGGCTTTTTGCGTATGGCGACCACCGGGTTTACTGCGCAAGCCTATGGCGCGAGTGATAACCGTGAGTTGGCGGCCACCTTTGTGCGTGGCGCGTCCTTAGCGGGCTTGCTGGCTGTACTTTTGATCGCACTGCATGTGCCTATTTTAGAGGGGGTGATGCACTTTAGTGATGCCAGCGCCGAGGTGAAACATTACGCGAGCCAGTACTTCTCCATTCGGATCTTTAGTGCGCCGGCGACCTTGATGAACTTGGTGATCATGGGTTGGCTACTGGGGGCGCAAAATGCGCGCCAGCCGATGTGGCTGCTGATTGTGGTTAACAGTGCCAATATTGTCCTTGATTTGCTGTTTGTGGTGGGTCTCGATATGAAAGTCGAAGGAGCTGCTGCAGCGAGTGTGGCTGCCGATTATATCGGCCTCATGCTGGGGCTCTATTTTGTCAAAGGTATCTGGCATTCGCGTCAGTTACCGACCGTTCGGTCGGTGTTTGAGCGCGGGCTGACTGGGATGAGCCGCTTGCTTAAGCTTAATCGAGACATCTTTTTACGTAGCCTTAGCTTGCAGTTGGCGTTTACCTTCATGACCTTCCAAGGGGCCACACTCGGCGATGACATTGTGGCCGCCAATGCGGTGTTGATGAGCTTTCTGATGTTGATTTCTTTTGCGATGGACGGCTTTGCCTATGCGATGGAGGCGATGGTGGGTAGAGCGATTGGCGCGCAGAGCAAGTCTGAGCTGTTAGTGTCACTGATAGGCAGCACTTTTTGGTCGTTGGTGATTTGTTTGGCGATCACGTTGGCGTTTGGCGTGGCAGGCCATCACATCATTGCGTTGATTTCCGATATCGAAGCGGTGCGTGACCAAGCGGCACGTTATTTACCTTGGCTGGTGGCTATGCCTTTAGTGTCGATGTGGTGCTTTTTGCTCGATGGTATCTTTATTGGTGCCACGCGGGGTAAAGACATGCGCAATGGGATGTTTGTCGCCACCGCGGGCTTTTTTGCTGCATGGTGGTTAGCGCAAGGGTGGGGCAATCACGCCCTGTGGTTAGCGATGCTTACTTTTATGGCGCTAAGAGGACTCAGTCTCGCAGTGTGCTTTGTTTACCATTGGCGACGAGATAGCTTTTTTCACGTCACACACTGAGGCCGCCAATAAAAAAACAGGCCAGTTGGCCTGTTTTTGCGATAGGAGACGGCGTTTATTAGTAGTAAGAATGATCGCCACGCGCGTGCTCGGTGACATCACGCACACCCTTTAGCTCACCACTAAACTCGGCCAGCAACTGCTTTTCGATCCCTTCTTTTAAGGTCACGTCTACCATTGAGCAGCCATTACAACCGCCACCGAATTGCAAAATTGCCACGGCGTCATCGGTGATTTCAATCAAGTTCACATGGCCGCCATGGCTGGCAAGCTGTGGGTTGACTTGGCTTTGAATCACGTAATCAACACGCTCCATTAAAGGCGCATCGGAGGCCACTTTACGCATTTTCGCATTCGGTGCTTTCAGCGTCAGCTGTGAGCCCATTTTATCGGTGACAAAGTCGATTTCCGCTTCGTCTAAAAACGGCAAGCTTAGCTCATCAATGAAAGCAGAAAAGCCGTTGAATTTAAGTTCAGTATCGCTGCTTTCTACTGCTTCGGGTGGGCAATAAGAAACACCGCACTCGGCGTTTGGCGTGCCTGGGTTAACCACAAACACGCGAATATTGGTGCCCTCGGGCTGTTGCTCAAGCAACTTCACAAAGTGGCTTTGTGCATTTTCTGAAATTTTGACTTCTGACACGACAAATACCTGACTAATCCAGTGTGTTTTGTACAGTGTACTCCGGTTTTTACTTGCTATCACCCCTTGTTCAATGTGGCTAATTTATGGTCACTGCGGTTTATCTCAAGGGAGCTTGGTCCGCGCAATACAATAAATATCGACCCGTTGCGCACCCGCTCGGCGCAACAAACGGCAAAGTTGACTAACCGTTTCTCCGGTTGTCACCACGTCGTCGACAAGCGCAACATGCTCTGCGGGCAGTGCGCCGTGTAAGCGAAATGCCCCGCGCAGGTTCTTCAGTCGCGCAGATCTATCCAGCCCTTGCTGAGGTGAGGTATGGCGAGTACGTCTTAGATAGTGATTGACGACTTGGCTGCCGAGCCGCTGTTGTAGCGCCCATGCCAGATGAGCGCTTTGGTTAAAGCCGCGTTGTAGCCGTCGCCGCCAGTGTAAGGGAACAGGCAGTAAGACTGGGGCAGGCGTGTCGATTTTCTCGCTGAGCAGCTTGGCGAACGGAAGGGCGAGCTCGAAGTCTCCTTGATATTTAAAGCGGTGAACCAAATCAGGGAGTGGGTCGAGGTAGGCGCTGATCGCGGTAAGCGTATGCCACGCAGGTGGATGGCTGAGGCACTGACCACAATGTGTTTGAGGGGTGAGCACCGGCAAGCCACAACATTGACACCCGTAGGCCTGATGATGCTTATCCCAGCACGCGTCGCAGCACAACGTATGATCGGCAGGGAGGGATAAGCGACACACGGGGCACTGATGGGGCAAAGATTTGCCCCTAATGCTTTGCCAAACGCCAGCAAGGCGAGGGGGATGAATTGCTGGTATCATAGCCATCCTGATGAAAAAGAGTACAAAGGCAGTGTAAAGCATGGCGTTATGTGATTGGCAATCTTACGGACAAGGCCCCGATCTGGTTCTCATTCATGGTTGGGGAATGAACAGTGCTGTTTGGTCGCTTATCTTGCCGTATCTCACTGCAAACTACCGTGTTCATTGTGTTGACTTGCCCGGATTTGGGTTGAGCCCCGCACAGCCGGGGCTTGATTTAGAACAACTGGCACAAGTGTTGCTTAAAGAATCACCAGCGCAAGCAACTTGGTTGGGCTGGTCACTGGGCGGATTGGTGGCCACGCAAGCGGCCCTGCTCGCGCCCCATCGTTTGACGGGGCTCGTGACGGTCGCAAGCTCACCCAAGTTTGTCGCGGAACCGGGATGGCGAGGCATTAAACCCGCGGTGCTGAATGCATTTGCCTCACAGCTTGAGCAGGATTTTTCTTTGACCGTGGAGCGGTTTATGGCGCTGCAGGCCATGGGGTCGCCCACTGCGAAGAAAGACATTAAAGCGCTCAAGCAGGCAGTGTTTTCACGACCTGCACCGGATCCTCAGGCTCTGGCCGATGGTTTGCAAATACTGGCTTCGGCGGATTTACGTCAAGCATGCCAGTCAATTCGCTTACCTTGGCTGCGGTTGTACGGTCGCCTCGATGGGTTGGTGCCTGTCGCCGTGGCGGGACAGATGGACGCTTGGGTACCTCATTCACCGAGTGAGGTCTTTGCACACAGTGCCCATGCCCCTTTTGTCACTGAGCCTGACGGTGTGGTAGACAGGCTCACCGCCTTTCTGGCAACCAATTGCCGCCCTGACTGCGCGCGCTGAACGATTTTTGGCAGAATTGACTAAATCTTGTCATTCCTCTGCCGATAAGTTAACTATGTCACTTGCTCTGGTATGAGGAGAGACCATAATGAACGTAGGCAACGTTGGGCAGTCTCAGGCCTATCATCCTCAGTCGATGAAGCCAAAATCACCGCCGCAAACGCAACCAAATGCGGACAAAGAGGTCAAAGACACAAAGCCCGCTGAGACAGCGGCCACCCCAGCGGTGAAAGACGTCAAGGATGCGAAAGCAGCCAAAAACGCTGAAGGCGTTGAGAAGTCTAAAGAGAAATCATCGGTTGAGTCCTTTACTTATGGCGCGTTGGGCATGGACCATCCGGACAAAGTGAAGGAAAACGATGATACCGCCTATAACGCAGGACAATTTTTGTCTGCGCTGGGAACAATAGGCACAATACTCGCGGTTGTCGTCTAAACTATAAGGAGACGAGGCCGGACTGACAATAAGGCCTTCAGCTGATGTTGGGAGGTAGCATCAGATGAATATATCGCCAGCAAGCGTCAGTATCCCAACTGTCGCGCCATCGGTGAACCCGCCAACTGAGCAAGTTGCGCGGGAAAATCGCGTGCGCGAAAAAATTGTTCCGACCAAACAGCCACCCGCGTTGGATCATGAAAGACCCGCGACGGAGCAAGACAAGCAACTGCGTAATCCCTCTTGGGATCCGTCACAGCATCCCAATTATTCTTTCGACTATACCCCCGAGTCCTTTCAAGACGCAGACTACAACGGCGCCAATGTTGCTAACCGCATTGATGCCATCACTCGTAGCGAGCCCGGAGACGAGGCGCGACCAGAAAACGGCTATCCGTTGGGGCTCAAAATGCCCGAAGAGGTGTTGGAGAAAATTGAGCAGCTGCAAAGATTTGAACGTACCCGTGCGGTAGTCGCGATGCGCTACCAGCAAGCGACCGTGGCGAATATGCCTTCAGAAGTGTTGATTGTGATTTAAGCTCGGTCCACCGAGCCTATTGACGTTAAAGCCCCGCCAAGACGAGCGGGGCTTTTTTGCGTCGTTAAGAGCGCTTGGCGCGGGCAAAGGCATCAGCCATGCTTCCGCCGATAGGTGCGGCGGGTTGACGAGGCGCCTTGCGTGATGGGCGATACTGTCCCGCTTTGTGGTTATCGCCTTGTCCTTGGGACGCACTGTCGCCTGAAGGGGTATCGTCCAAACGCATGGATAAGCCAATCCGTTTGCGTGGTACATCCACCTCCATCACTTTGACTTTAACCACATCTCCGGCTTTGACCACCTCGCGAGGGTCACTGACAAAGCGATTCGATAGGGCGGAGATGTGCACCAAACCGTCTTGGTGAACCCCGACATCGACAAAGGCGCCAAAGTGCGTCACGTTGGTCACCACGCCTTCCAGTTGCATTCCGGGCTTCAGATCGCTGACTTGATTGATGCCTTCCGCAAAGGTGGCGGTCTTAAACTCAGGGCGCGGGTCGCGGCCGGGTTTTGCCAGCTCGTTAAGCACATCGGTGACCGTGATTGCCCCAAAGTTGTCATCTGCAAACTCTTTCGCGTTCAGGCCTTGCAAGAAACGGCTATTACCGACCAGCGCCTCGACGGCTTTGCCGGTTTTCTCCGCAATGCGTTTGACCAAAGAATAGGTTTCTGGGTGAACGCCAGAGCGATCCAGCGGGTTGGCACCATCCATTACCCGTAAAAAGCCCGCACATTGTTCGAATGCTTTAGGGCCAAGACGCGGCACTTTCAGCAGGGTTTTACGATCGCCAAAGCGGCCATTTTCATCACGAAAAGCGACAATATTTTGCGCCATGGTTTGGCTTAAGCCAGCGACACGAGTCAGGAGTGGCGCCGATGCACTGTTCAGATCCACCCCGACCGCGTTCACACAGTCTTCGACCACAGCATCGAGTTTTTTGGCAAGCTGACTTTGAGAGACATCGTGTTGATATTGGCCTACGCCAATCGATTTCGGGTCAATTTTAACCAGTTCGGCCAGTGGGTCTTGCAAGCGGCGGGC
This sequence comes from Salinivibrio sp. PR5, assembly GCF_001996085.1. Taxonomy (NCBI): domain Bacteria; kingdom Pseudomonadati; phylum Pseudomonadota; class Gammaproteobacteria; order Vibrionales; family Vibrionaceae; genus Salinivibrio; species Salinivibrio sp. PR5. The sequence continues at coordinate 31,776 of NZ_MUFK01000004.1, read as the reverse complement.
GATAGAAACGGCACCACGCAGCGAGACATCAAGGTCTGGAAACTCATTGGCGGCTAATTCCGATGCCGAATACACCGAGGCACCTGCCTCACTGACCATGACGGTCTGAATGGCTAAACCAGCCTGACTTAGCATGGTTTTGGCAAACGCTTCGGTCTCGCGGGAAGCGGTGCCGTTGCCGATCGCGATGAGGTTGACCTGATGACGTTTAATTAAATTGAGCACCGTTTTGCTCGCGCCATCTACGTCGTGACGCGGGGCGGTAGGATAAATGGTGGCGGTATCGAGCAATTTCCCTGTACCGTCCACCACGGCCACCTTACAGCCGGTACGCAAACCCGGATCAATGCCGAGCGTACAGCGTGGGCCCGCAGGAGCGGCCATCAAAACGTCTTTTAGGTTGGCGGCAAAGACATCAATGGCGTCGCTTTCGGCCCGCTCTTTCAAACTGGCCATAAGCTCAGTCTCGAGGTGCATGAGTATTTTGACTCGCCACGCGAACGCGATAACTTGCTTACGCCAACGATCGGCGGGCGCATTGCCCAAGGATAAGCCATAATGCTCGGCAATCATGGTTTCGCAGATACTGCCTTTGCTGTCTGCTTCTTGGTCTGGGTCAGCGACTAAGGCCAGTTGCAAGACGCCTTCGTTGCGGCCACGTAGCATGGCCAAGGCGCGGTGAGAAGGCACTTTAGCGATCGGCTCTTGATGATCGAAGTAGTCTTTAAATTTCGCCCCAGCCTCTTCTTGGCCTGTGACAACACTTGCGCGTAACACCGCGTGTTGGTTGAGATATTGACGAATTTTATCGAGCAAGGCGGCATCTTCAGCGAGGCGCTCCATCATGATGGCGCGGGCGCCGTCGAGTGCGGCCTTGGTGTCGGCGATGCTCAGCTCGGGATTGAGATAGGATTGGGCGAGTGTGTCAGGGTCTTGCGACGCGTCTTGCCATAAGGCCTCGGCCAAGGGCGCTAGGCCTGCTTCAATGGCAATCTGTCCTTTGGTACGACGCTTGGGTTTATAGGGCAGATAGAGATCTTCCAAGCGGTTCTTGCTGTCTGCCGCCAAAATGTCGCGACGCAAGCTATCGGTTAGTTTACCTTGCTCATCAATCGATTTTAGGATGGTATCACGCCGAGCCTCCATTTCGCGCAAGTACACTAAGCGTGTTTCCAGCGTGCGCAGTTGGCTGTCATCCAGCCCTTGGGTGGCTTCTTTTCGATAGCGAGCAATAAAGGGGACGGTATTTCCGTCATCGAGCAGCGCAACGGCGGTTGCGACCTGGTTGGGTGAGACATTGAGCTCTTTAGCCAGGGTTTGAGTCAGTTGACTGTGCATGCATATCCTTTTGTAAACAAGCACGGCAGCACCGCAGCACTGCCATTGAATCTGTTTCTTTGACCTTTGTGGTCGTTAAGGTTCCCGTGAGTCGGTCTCGGTAGGGTAAGTGATTGCATTGACGAACCAATGCTTCTCGCCTTCAGGGGTTCGGACCACCACCTCATCATCGACCGCTTTTTTGAGCAGGGCGCGCGCCATGGGCGCATCAATGGAGATGTAGTCTTTACGATCGTAAATCTCATCAGGGCCAACAATCCGAAAGCGTTTGATATCGCCCGCCTCGTTTTCAATTTCCACCCAAGCGCCAAAAAAGACCCGCCCTTCTTGTTGGGGCGAGTAGTCGACAATGGTGAGTTCATTCAGCCGCTTGCGCAGATAACGGACGCGGCGGTCAATTTGTCGCAGCAAGCGCTTGTTGTAGGTGTAGTCGGCATTCTCTGAGCGGTCGCCTAAACTTGCCGCCCAACTGACAATTTTGGTGATCTCTGGGCGTTTTTCATGCCACAGGTGGTCATGTTCCGCTTTGAGTGCGTTAAACCCTTCGCGGGTGACCAGTTTGGTTTTCACGCAGCGTCTCCTTAACCCTCGCGAAGCCTCAATAAGTGATGCAATTTCAACGAGCAAATTACAAGAACCGAGCAAGCTTGTCGAGGCAACACTCGGTAACAATTTCTTCGTTGTTTCGTGGCGGAACCATCAGTGTCAATCCGCGCAAATGTGGCAAAATCCGGTATGATTACAGCAGTGACTGCTTGATTTGTCGGCAGATAACCGCATTGAGTATGAGGGTTAACCATGCAAGAAAACTATAAAATCCTAGTGGTGGATGATGATATGCGTCTGCGTTCGCTACTAGAGCGTTACCTAACTGAGCAGGGCTTCCAAGTGCGCAGTGTGGCCAATGCCGAACAGATGGATCGCTTGCTCGCGCGGGAAGCCTTTCACCTGATGGTCTTGGATTTGATGCTGCCGGGTGAAGATGGCTTATCTATCTGCCGCCGTTTGCGTCAGGCGAACAACCAATTACCGATTTTAATGCTCACCGCAAAGGGTGATGAAATTGACCGCATTGTCGGATTAGAAGTGGGCGCGGACGATTACCTGCCCAAGCCATTTAATCCACGGGAGCTATTGGCGCGCCTCCGTGCTGTCTTGCGCCGCCAAACCATTGAAGCGCCGGGCGCACCGAGTGCAGACACCAAGGTGGTCGAATTTGGCGAGTTTCGCCTCAATCTCGGTACGCGGGAGATGTTCCGTAATGACGACCCAATGACGTTAACCTCGGGAGAATTTGCGGTCCTTAAAGCCTTGGTGACCAATGCGCGCGAGCCGTTATCACGCGACAAGTTGATGAATATGGCGCGCGGACGTGAGTACTCCGCGATGGAACGCTCCATTGACGTGCAAATCTCGCGATTGCGCCGCATGATTGAAGAAGATCCGAGCAAGCCACGTTATATCCAGACCGTGTGGGGGCTGGGCTACGTGTTTGTCCCTGACGGCGAGGTCTAAGCGATGCGGATGTCGCCGCGCACCAACTTTGCCCGCACGCTGTTGATTTTGGCTGGCCTATTGATTGCCAGCCAAGTTTTTTCTTATCTCACCATCGTGAATTATGCCCTGCTCCCCAGCTTGCAGCAGTTCAATAAAATCCTGGCCTTTGAAGTGCGCTTGATGCTGGAAGAGGATTGGACGCTGAAAGACGGGGAAGTGCTGCACTTGGGTGAGCCTGTGCGGCGGCAACTGCTGGAACAAATTGGGGTGACCTTACATGCTCCTAACAGTGACGCCGCAGGCGCTTACCAAGATGCGATGCAGATCGATTATCTCAGTGCGCGGATGAGCGAAGAGCTGGGAACGCCGACCGAAGTGCGCCTTGTCAGTGGTGAAGACAGCTATGTGCTGTGGTTAAAGTTTGACGCCATCGATGACTTTTTGATGCGTATTCCGCTTTCCGAACTGCATCAAGATGACTTTGCGCCCCTTTTCCAATACAGCCTGATTATTGCGTTGCTGGTGATTGCAGGTGGTTGGCTGTTTATCAAGATGCAAAACCGCCCACTGGTGACCTTAGAGCGTGCTGCGTTAGATGTGGCTGAAGGCCGGTTTCCTGAGCCTGTTGCTCCAAAAGGCGCCTCTGAAATTCAAGCGGTAACAGTGGCGTTTAATAAAATGTCTGCAGGCATACGCAAACTCGAAGAAGATCGCGCCTTGCTGATGGCAGGGGTGAGCCATGATTTGCGTACGCCGCTGACGCGCATTCGCTTGGCGACCGAAATGATGTCGCCGGACGATGAATACCTTGCCGATAGCATCACTAAAGATACCGAAGAGTGCAACGAGATCATCAATCAGTTTATGGATTATCTGCGCGCGGTGCAGCAGCAAGACCCTGATCCGGTGGATTTAGCGAGCATTTGTCGTGATGTAGCGAATAGCCAACAGCTGGTGGGTATCGAGATGGATACCGAGTTGCTGCCTTTGTATGGCGAGTTGTATGCCAACTCAGTGGCGCTTAAGCGAGCCGTGACTAACTTGGTGGTTAATGCGGTCCGCTATGGCAACGGTTGGGTACGTATTCGTTGTGGCAGTACCGCCGATCATACCCACCAATGGGTCGAAGTTGAGGACAATGGGCCGGGCATTGATGCGAGCCTAGAAGCGTCGCTTTTCCAGCCGTTCACGCGGGGTGATTCGGCTCGTGGTAGCGAGGGAACCGGACTGGGACTCGCCATTGTGAAACGGATTGTGGAACAACTGCGCGGCGATATTCGCCTGTCTTCCCGTACCGAAGGAGGGTTGAGGATCCAGATGACATTTCCGGTCAATCAGGGGCGTGCCAAAAGCTAGTGTGCGCGTTGCCACGTTTTCTTCATGGCCTATTCGCGAAGGCGGATAGGCCGACCATACTGTCGTATAGAACTAATACACATACTATGGCCTATGCGACTTTGTTTAGATAAAAACGATCCTACCCCGAAATTTCAGCAATTGATTGAGCAAATCCAGCGTCAGATCGCCAGTGGTGCGCTGCGCTCTGGCGAGCGGTTGCCGTCGGTACGCGTGCTGGCGCGAGAGTTAAAGATGAATCCGATGACGGTCTCGCGCAGTTATCAGCAACTTGCCGAGCAAGGATGGTTAGAGCGAGTGCGAGGCGTTGGGATGAAAGTCAGCCAGCAAGCGCGTCCTGCTGAGCCTCATCAACGGTTGCAATATGTACAAGCGCCATTGGCACATTTTATTCAGGTGGCCAATCAAGCCGGATATAGCAAATCTGAGGCCATGGCGTTGGTCATGGCCCACTGGGAGAGCGATATCGGCGATCATGCGTTGGAATAATGGGTTTTATGGCCAAGCCAACGTGCGATGATTGCGGCGGCGTGTTGCGGATAGTGTTGATGCAGGTGGTGCGCTAACTTCTGTACCTCAGGGATCAGCGCTTGGTCACGCACCAGATCGGCAATTTTAAACTCGGCCAAGCCGGTTTGTCGGGTGCCGAGAAGCTCGCCGGGCCCACGAATATCGAGATCGCGCTGTGCGATCACAAAGCCATCATTGCTTTCGCGTAGGACGCCCAAGCGTTGACTGGCGGTTTTAGACAAAGGGGCATGATACAAGAGCACACAGTGACTGGCGACGGAGCCTCGACCGACACGGCCCCGTAGTTGGTGGAGCTGTGCCAACCCGAGTCGCTCGGGGTTTTCAATGATCATCAAACTGGCATTGGGGACATCGACACCCACTTCAATCACGGTAGTCGCGACCAACAAATGCAGCTCCCCTTGCTTAAAGGCTTGCATGACGGCTTGTTTTTCCGCCGCTTTCATGCGTCCGTGGACAAGGCCGACGGCAAGATGAGGAAGCGCCGCTTTGAGTGCGGTGGCGGTATCTTCAGCAGCTTGTGCCTCGAGAGCGTCGGATTCTTCAATCAAGGTACACACCCAATACGCCTGGCGGCCTTCACTGCAGGCGGCACTGACACGCGCAATAATGTCATCGCGACGCGTATCTGGCACGGCAACGGTTTGGATTGGCGTGCGCCCCGGGGGGAGCTCATCGATAATCGAGGTATCGAGATCGGCATACGCAGTCATCGCGAGAGTACGCGGGATCGGGGTGGCTGTCATGATCAATTGATGCGGATGCGCCCCTTGTTGCTCGCCTTTCTCTCGCAGGGCGAGGCGTTGGTGAACACCAAAGCGGTGTTGCTCATCAATGATCACCAAGGCTAAATGGTCAAAGTCGACATGGGCTTGAAACAACGCATGCGTGCCGACCACCATTTTCGCCTCACCGCTGGCAATCCGTGCAAGTTCAGCGTCGCGCGCTTTGCCTTTAAGCTTACCGGCGAGCCAACCGACCTGAATACCCAACGGCTCCAGCCATTGGGCAAAATTCACCGCATGCTGTTCGGCCAATAGCTCCGTGGGGGCCATTAATGCGACTTGGTAACCGTGTTCGATAGCTTGCAGCGCCGCCAATACCGCAACTAGCGTCTTACCCGCGCCCACATCGCCTTGTACCAAGCGCATCATGGGGACGGGCTTAGCCAGATCGCGACTGATTTCATCGACTACGCGCGATTGTGCCCCTGTAGGTGAGAATGGCAGATTGGCCAGCAATTGTTGGCTCAGCGCCCCATTCGGCGGCAACGGTGTGGCACTGACCGCTTGCGCTTGATGACGAACGGACAGCATCGACAGATGTTGGGCGAGTAATTCTTCAATAATTAAGCGACGTTGGGCAGGATGTTGCCCGGCAAGCAAGGCCTCAAGTGACACCTCTGGTGGCGGACGATGCAAAAGGTGTAAGGCATCGCGTAATGAAAGCTGTCTATCATATAAGCCCTCAGGGAGTAACTCTTGTACACCACTTTTGTCCAGTAATGCCAACGCTTGGTCGGTTAGACTGCGCAAGGTAGCTTGGCGCAGCCCTTCGGTGGTGGGATAGACAGGTGTCAGGGTTTCTTCTAGCGCAAGCTCGGTAGGCTCAGAAAAGACTTTATAGTCAGGGTGAATGATTTCTAGGCCATGCTTACCGCGTTTTAGCTCGCCATAGGCCTTCACATGTTTGCCGATGGCGAGGCTGTTTTTCATCGCGGCGTTGAAGTTAAAAAAGCGTAGCGTCAGCGCACCATTGCCATCATGGATCCGCACGGTTAGCATGCGGCGGCGCCCAAACACAGTGTCATTGTGCGTCACTTCACCCTCAACGGTCGCGGTTTGTCCGGGGAGCAAACTGGCGATCGGCCAGACGCGTGTGCGATCTTCATAACGGTACGGCAAGTGAAACAAGACATCTTGAACCGTATACAACCCTAGCTTGGTCAGCTTTTCCGCCATTTTGGCGCCGACACCGGCCAGTGTTTCGACTGAGACAGCATTGAGCATGGATGATCGCATCAAAATAGTCCGTTATTTACTACGTTTGTGTTTGGCTGCCTGCATCGCAGACCACCATGCCTCATCAGCAACGATTTGCCCGTGTTCATCCAGCGGAGGATAGGGTAGCCCTTTTTGTTTGGCCACGCGTGCTAGAACAGGATGGCCCCGCTCAAACAGGATCTTGTGGACTTCTTCGTCCGGAATACGGGTGTGAGCCCGCTGGTACATACCCGCTAATTGGCGCTGTCGCTGGGCCTCATACAGAATAAGAGCACTCGCCACTGACACGTTTAATGACTGTACCATACCCACCATTGGGATGAGGATATCTTGATCCGCCTTATCGAGCGCTTCGCGACTGATGCCTTCTTTTTCTTGGCCTAATACGATAGCGGTGGGGCGGGTGTAATCGACGTCGCGAAAATCGATGGCGGTGTCGGATAAGTTGGTGACTAAGATCTGCATGCCTTGAGCGTGAAGCGCATCAAAGGCTTCGGCCGTCGAATCATGGGTTTGTACATCGACCCAATTGCGAGAGCCTGCTGAGGTGCCACCTAAAGCGCGCATTTTACTGCCTTTTGGCCAGACGGCATGAAGACGATGTACGCCGACGGCATCTGCGGTGCGAATAATGGCAGAGATATTATTTGGCTTATGGACTTGTTCCATACACACGGTGAGATCAGGCTGGCGCTGGGCAAGCACTTGATGAATACGTTCAAACCGTTCTGGTGTCATGGTGAGGTTCCGTTAGTTACACGATAGGAGAGAAACAAACTCGCCCACCAAAAGGCGGGCGAGTGATAGCCTGAGCGCGAAACGGCAACATGGCTAGTTCTTTTGACGGCTGACCTTGACCACGTTTGGCATCACACGAATGCGGCGCATAATATTGGCAAGGTGAACCCTGTCTGTGGTGGTGAGGCGAACAAAGATGGTGTACAAGCGGCCATCTTTTTCTTCGGTCGTCAGTCCCTGAATATTCGATCCCGTCGCGGCGATGGTGTTGGTTAAATCCGCTAGCGCCCCTTGATGGTTCTGCATATCCACGCGTAGACGAGTACTGAACTCCTGATCGAAATCGTCTGCCCACTCAACAGGCATATATTTGTCCGGCTCTTGACGGTAGCCGCGAATGTTTGAACAGGTTTCACGGTGGATCACCAAGCCTTTACCAGGGCTGACATGCGCGATAATCGGATCGCCCGGAATAGGGCGGCAACAGTTGGCATAAGTGACCAAGATACCATCTGCGCCACGGATAGGCATTTTCCCGTCCGAAGGTTCCGCGTCCGTGTTTTCATCGTCCAGCAGGCGGCGAGCGATCACGACACTCATTAACTCACCCAAGCCGATCGCGGCGAGCAAATCATCGCTGCTTTCTAGCTTTAGGTCGGTCAAAATCGCATTGAGGCGATCAGGATCGACATCGGGTAGGTTTTTCTCACCCAACGCATGGTTGAGCAAACGACGTCCCAATGTGACTGATTCTTCACGGCGCATGGTTTTGAGCACTTGACGGATCTTGGTCCGTGCCCGAGCGGTCACCACATAATTGAGCCATGCGGCATTCGGGCGAGCGCCCGGTGCGGTAATGATCTCAATGGTTTGGCCGTTTTTCAGAGGCTGGCTTAGTGGATACGGTTGACGATTGACTCGCGCGCCGACACAGGTGTTACCCACATCGGTATGAACCGCATAGGCAAAGTCAACGGCTGTGGCGCCCACAGGGAGCTCGACGATACGCCCTTTCGGGGTAAAGACATACAGCTCATCGGGGAAAAGATCGGATTTAACGCTTTCGATAAACTCGAAGGAGTTCCCCGCGCTTTGCTGCAGCTCAATCAAGTTTTGCATCCAGCGCTGAGCACGTTTTTGTGCCGTGGTACCGGATGGACGTTCGGCGCCGCTCTTATACGCCCAGTGCGCAGCGACCCCTTTGTCCGCCATCTGGTCCATGTCTTCAGTGCGAATTTGCACTTCAACCGGCACACCATGCGGACCAATCATTGACGTATGCAGTGATTGATAACCGTTCGCCTTCGGCACGGCGATGTAGTCTTTCAAGCGGCCGGGGCGCGGTTTATACAGATTATGCATTTGCCCTAAGACGCGGTAACAGGTGTCGAGGTCGTCGACGATCACGCGAAAGGCATACAAATCCATAATGGTATGAAAGCGCTGTTCTTTATTCTTCATCTTGTTATAGATGGAATAAAGGTTCTTCTCTCGACCGAGCACGCGCGCGTTGATCCCGGCATCTTCCAAGCGGCCTTCGATTTCCGCATGGATTTTTTGGATCATTTCTTTGCGGTTGCCCCGCGCCTGCGCAATCACTTTTTTGAGGACGCGATAGCGGTTGGGGTAGAGCGCTTCAAAGCCGAGCTCTTCGAGCTCCACTTTAATATTGTGAATACCGAGACGGTGAGCGAGTGGGGCAAAAATTTCCAGTGTTTCGCGGGCAATACGGCGACGTTTATCGGGGCGCAGGGCACCCAAGGTACGCATATTATGGGTGCGGTCGCTGAGCTTAATCAGAATGACGCGAATGTCATGGGCCATTGCCATGACCATTTTGCGGAAGTTTTCCGCCTGCGCTTCTTTGCGATCGCGAAACTTGAGCTTGTCGAGCTTGGAAACGCCATCCACCAGATCCGCAACCACATCACCAAAGCGTTGTTGCAGATCCTCTTTGGTCACGTCTGTGTCTTCAATCACATCGTGCAGCAACGCCGCCATTAAGGTTTCGCAGTCCAAGCGCATTTCTGCGAGGATCCGCGCAACGGCGATGGGGTGGATGATGTAGGGCTCACCGGTGGAGCGGGTTTGCCCGTCATGGGCATCGCGCGCAACCAGATACGCTTGCCGGAGCGCTTCAAGCTGCGATTCCGGCAAGTATTGGTTCGCGACTTCTTTCAGGCTATCAAAGAGGTACAAACGGCCTGTTCCCTGATAATGACGCGATTAACGGTGACCAGAAATGGTGCTAACAGCGGCCATTTCGGCAGCTTCTTGCTCCTGCTTTTCTTGACGCTCACGCGCGTCTAGCACTTCTTTGTTGATCAGTCCTTCTTCGATCTCACGCAGTGAGATCACGGTGTACTTGTCATTTTCTTCAGGTACTAGAGGATCTTTACCACCCGTTTGCATTTGGCGGGCGCGGCGGGCCGCAACCAGAACGAGATCGAAACGGTTACCAATTTTTTCAACGGCGTCTTGAACAGTTACGCGTGCCATGAAGGACTCCAGCTGTAGTGATAAACAGGTCTTAAAAATGACCGAAAATTATACAAAAGGCGGCCGTCCATTGCTAGCACTGGGTGCGCTGCAATCGAACAAACGCCAATATTCATGATTAGTCGGCCAGCAAGTCGTCAATCATTGCATGATATTTGCTGGCTTGTTTAGGCTGACGCATCCGCTCTGCACGGAGGATCGCTTTAAGATCCATTAATGCGACATCAAAGTCATCATTAATGATCAAATAGTCATATTCAGCATAGTGAGAGATCTCTGAACGTGCTTCTTGCATGCGTTTGGCGATCACCTCTTCGCTATCTTGGCCGCGAGCGGTGAGACGGCGCTCTAACTCTTCGCGGCTAGGCGGCAAAATAAAGATGCTTTTACTGTTCGGCATCTGTTGACGAATTTGCTGCGCCCCTTGCCAATCAATGTCCAAAAAGATGTCGATGCCTTTATTAAGCATCTCTTCAATCCATACGCGCGATGTCCCGTAATAGTTGCCAAAGACTTCCGCGTGTTCCAAAAAGGCGCCTTGATCAATTAAGGCCTTGAATTCTTCTACTGCGACAAAATGGTAATGCACGCCGTTTTCTTCACCGGGGCGCATAGCGCGTGTGGTGTGTGAAACCGACACTTTCATGTCATAGCGTGGATTGTCATTCAGCAGTGCTGAAATCAGGCTTGATTTGCCTGCACCACTCGGGGCAGAAACAATATAAAGCGTACCTTGACTCATGGATTGATCACTTTAACCGGCTGATGCCAATACCAAAGCATAGCGCAATCGTATTGACGGAGATCGACGAATAGATAGTAGTCTCCCGATGGGAGGCGCGCAGGTTAGCACGAACCGGCGGGGATTTGAACGCTAGAGCGTGAAGTTACTGACTTGATACATGCGTGCGCGATTGCCGGTGTGACACAAACTGTGCGCTAAGTCGATAAAGCATGGCTCTGTCTAGAACATGCTTGCATATACGCAATTATTAATGATAATTGTTAGCGTTTGTATTGGGTGGTCGGTTTAGGTGTAGGGAGCACATTCAATGATAGGGAGTCAGCAGGCGTTACATCAGGGTGTTACCTCGCTGTATGTGTCACATCAGCGCTGGCTTTCGGGCTTTATTCAGCGACGCATGGGGTGCCCGTCAACGTCGGCCGACTTAGTTCAAGATACCTATTTGCGTTTGCTTAATTCCGGCCGTTTGCCTGATACAGACAGTGCGCGTGCTTACCTTACCCATATCGCCAAAGGCTTGATCGTCGATTGGTATCGCCGTCGTCGCGTTGAGCAAGCTTACTTAGACTATCTGCAAGCGCAGCCGGAACGCATGGCCAGCTCGCCCGAGCAACACCAACAAACCATGGAAGCCTTGGTGGCGGTTGATGCTTTATTAGGGCATTTGCCGGTCAAGGTGCGGCAGGCTTTGCTGATGCGCCAGCTCGAGGGAATGAGCTATAAAGATATCGCAAAGGCGCTTTCTGTCTCAGTTTCCTCGGTAGAGAAATATGTTGCCAAGGCACTGACTGCCTGCGTACTCGCCGCGCAAGAGTGATTCATGATGTCATCTTTATCACCTCATGTGGTTGAGCAAGCGGCACAATGGATGGCCCGTATGTGGGCGGACGACGTGTCTGAGCAGGATAAACAAGCACTATCACAGTGGCGACGTGCTCACCCTCATCATGAAAAGGCATGGCAAGCGCTGGAAGGTGTGCAATCCCAGCTTCAGGATGTCTCGGGACATCATTCGGTCTTATTACGACAAAGTGGCCTGTCGCGCCGGCGGTTTTTGATGCTCGGTGGCATTGGTATTGGCGCAGGGTGCTTATTGGCATGGCGCTCTAATGCGCAGCGTTACGAACAGGGCGTTGCCTTGGCAAGCCGAGTCGGGGAACTCAAGCAGTCCACCTTGCCGGATCAGAGTCGTGTCGCGTTAAACACAGACTCGCGGGTGTGGGTCGATTATCAAGGCGGGAAAAAACAGATTTTCCTTGAGCGCGGTGAAGTGATGCTCGAAGCGGCATCGCCTTTATCGGTTCTCACCGCCCATGGTCAGGTGTGGGTTGAGGAGCAAGGCCAGCTTGCTGTGCGCCAGTTTGCGCGTTTCAGTGCTATACAAGTCTTATCGACCAATGCGCGTATTCAGCCATTCCAAGGGCAACTGCGCCACATTCCCGCCGGGCATTCGGTGCAATGCACGGACAATAAGGTGCAGCATCTTGCGCCTTTAGAAACTCACGCGGTGAGCTGGTTGGAGCAAAAACTCGTGGCTGAACGCATGCCGCTTTCGACGCTAGTTGAAGAGCTCTCACGGTATTTCTCAGGCTGGTTGCGCTTAGATGCGCAATTGGATGATCTAACCGTGACGGGAGTATTTTCCACCCGCAATATCCAGCAAACCCTGGCGCATCTAGAAACCATTCTGCCTATTGCCCTGCGCTTTCGTACTGCGCTCTGGGTACAAATTATTCCAGCCCAATAAAAAATGACACTCACCTTTACGGATTCCACGCCTTCGTTCGGTGTATCGGTTAGTTAATTCACTTAAGTGGAGCCGTATTGTGAAACTGCAGTCATCGATATTATGTCTATCGTTAACCTTGGGCATGCCTTTTTATTCTCCCGTTTATGCCCAAACAGACACGGTAAATACCTACCAGATCCCCGCCGGAGAGCTTGATGCGGTATTAAAAGCCTTTGCGCTGGCATCGGGTATCGAATTTCATCTGGATGCGCGTTTGTCCGAAGGTTTTTACAGTGCGGGGCTCGACGGACAGTTTACTCCAGAGCAAGGCCTCAACACCCTACTGACCAGTACAGGTTTGACGGCACACCGACAAGCCGATGGCAGCTATCAAATTACCGACAGCACAGAGTCGCTGACGCTCGATACCCTAGATGTGTCGTTTTCGGAAGGGGAGATTAGTCGCGATGAAGCGGGTAAATATGCTGTTTACGATGACAACCGGTCAACGGTGTACGCGAGTAAAAAGAGGTTGAGCGATATAAAGGTAAAGATGCGGCTGATCTCTTTAAAGGTATGCCCAATGTGTACAGTGGTGATGCGCGCAACGGCGGAGGCATTGACCCAAATATTCGAGGTGTTCAAGGGCCGGGTCGTGTGCCTGTCCTCATCGATGGTACAGAGCAAGGGCTGACTGTCTGGCGTGGATATCGTGGTGTCTCGAATCGCAGTTATATAGACCCCAACTTAATTGGTGGTGTGCAGGTCATCAAAGGCCCCAATACTGTGGCGAATGTCAAAACATCCACAGGCGGTGCGGTGGTCGTCAATACCCTCTCAGCGCAAGATATTTTGCTGCCGGGAAAAGACTTTGGCGGTGAGTTCTTGATTGAAGGAAGCAACAATGCGGTTGCGCCCACGTTAGGGACCTTATACACAGGGCAAGATTATCGCGACGTCGACGGGTTTCCGTCCACGCCCCAATACCCTTACGCCGATCCTTCGCTGTGGCAGCCGATGAGCCACAACAAAAACAACAATCCTTTCTCCGGGGATGACTACGCTTACCGTCTTGCGCTGGCAAAACGAGACGAAAGCATGGAATGGTTGGCTGCTTACGCTTATCGCTATAAAGGCAATTATTATGGGGGAAAACATGATAGTGGTTTTTATAAAAGCGGCGATTCGAAAGAAGCCTATATGACCAAGGTCGATCCAGAGACCTTGGCGCTGCGCCATCTGCCGGGCGCGGAAATTCCTAACACGTCCAGCGAAACCGAATCTGTGTTGCTGAAAAGTACATTCCTTTTCGAGAGCGCGCAGCAATTGAGCCTTGGCGCGCGCTACACCGATGCCGAGTATGGTGAAATCATGGCAAGTCGCTCTGGTGACTTAATTGATGGCAATAAAATGGCGCAATGGCCACTTAGCCGCGTGCGTGCCCAAGCTTACAACCTTGATTATCACTGGTCGCCAAAGGACCCTTGGATTGATTTAACGGCCAAGTTGTGGACCACCTACACCGTCAGCGATACCAATACCCGAGGTGGGTTTCCTAACTATGCCAATAACCATGACCTGTTACCGGGCTACAGCACTCTGTTGCGTAATACTGCTGCGTCTAATGCAAAAGATAGCCGTATTGGCGTGAATATCAGCAATACCATGGCGTTCAGTGACACCTTATCTCTGACTACGGCAGGACGATATCAATATCGAGAGCAACGTTCTGATGATACTTATGATGCGAACAAAGCCGATGGTTGGGTGCACTTTCCACAAGAAGGGACCTATCAAGAATTTGATGCCAGCTTACAAGCCACTTGGCAGCCACATACCCAATGGACGCTTAACGCTGGTGTGAAGTTTCAAGGCTTTGATGTTAAAGATGACTTCCTTGCCGCGCGCCAAGCCGAAGGGGGCGATACCCTGTTCACGCAGCAGGCTGTCTCGCCGGGGCTTGAAGCCAGCTATAAAGTGCGAGTGTTCCTGAGTGAGGCTGAAATTCAGGCGATACTGGACAGTTATCGTAGAATGCTGGAGGATTTTGGGTTCCCTGAGAGCCAGATATTGGCTGATCTTGCTGAAGAAGAAGCCAAGCTGCGCGAAGAAGGTGAAATTGAAGAGCGCACACAAGCTTGGTTACATGATGGAAACGGTAAATATAGCCGTGCGCAAAATCCCTGTGACCCCGCTAATGGACTATTACCCGACAACTACATTGAAGGGACGTGTCGTGCGACCAATCAATTGAATACCAAAGTGAACATGCGTCCCAAAACACACGATCACGGGCAGGGTTGGTCACCGTTTGCCTCCGTGGCATTTTCTCCTACGCCGCAAGACCGTATTTACTACCGCTACAGCCAAATGTTGCGCTTTCCAAGCCTCTTTGAAAGCACGCTTAGCTTTTCCGCGTTAAATAATGCGTATACCAGCCTCAAACCCGAAGCAACGGTGAATCACGAGTTAGGCTACATTCATCATTTTACTCACGGTGATCTGAAACTGGCTTACTTTCACCACCTCACTGAAAACGTGATCGAGCGAGATGACATGCTGCGCTTTAGCAATATTGATTCGCAGACGCTGGCAGGATTGGAGCTGCAAGCGAACTACGATGACGGTGATTGGTTTGCCGATTTAAATGGCGCTTACATGCTCACCAATCAAGTCTGTGATGAGAGCTCCGTCGTCACACGTTATCGCCCCGACGAGCCAGAATATTATCGCAATTGTCTGTTTGGCGGTTTTCCTGGCGGATATTTAGAATCGCAAGTCCCCCCAGCGTGGTCGACGTCGCTGCAACTGGGCCATCGCTTTTTCAATCGTCAGTTAGAAGCTGGGGTCAAAGGCGCGTACCTTGCCAAAGCCAAGTCAGATGAGGTGGTCCAGCGCGACGATACCTTAACGTTTGATGCATTTGCCAATTATCAGTTATCACGCCACATCGCGCTTGAAGTCGTAGGGACCAATTTAACCGATGTCTACCACATTGACCCACTGGTGCGTTCCAGTGTACCGGCGCCAGGGCGCACCATTAAATTGATGCTAAAAGCAAAATTTTAACGACGCGGTTACGGGTTTTCGTTATTCGTTCGGTATAGCGGGTAGATAACCGATATGGCGTATTACGCATGGATAATAAGGACTCAAAATGAAGCGATATTGGATAGGGCTGGGACTGTGGCTCTTGGTCATCACGGTGCATGTGCAGGCGAGTGAATCCACGGCACCAGCGGAGAGCGGGTCAGTGGTGACCGCTTCAGGCTCGCAGGCCACCCATTTGTCCGTTGATGCACTGTCTCCGCTCGGTATGTATCAGGCTGCGGATCCTATCGTCAAAGCGGTCATGCTGATATTGCTGGCGGCTTCAGGCGTGACATGGGCTGTGCTTGTCACTAAGCAGTGGCAACTCGGTCGTGCGCGTCGCCGCTTAGCGCCACTGGTGTCACTTTGTGCTCACGCTGAAAGCTTTGCGTCGGCCAAAGCGGCGGCATCGTCTCACCAGGGCACTGGGCTGGCGTTTCTCAGTGCGGCGCAAACCGAGCTTGCCCTATCCGAACAAGTAGATGCAGTCGGTCAAGGCGTTAAAGAGCGGGTACAAGCACGGTTGGAGCGGGTACAGGTGGCACAGGCTAGCATGATGAATCGTGGCACAGGGGTGCTGGCATCGATCGGGTCCGTGGCTCCCTTTGTGGGGCTGTTTGGTACCGTGTGGGGGATCATGAATGCGTTTATTGGCATTGCGCATACGCAAACGACTAATTTAGCCGTGGTGGCTCCCGGGATTGCTGAAGCCCTACTGGCAACGGCTCTTGGCTTGGTTGCGGCGATCCCAGCTGTGATTGTTTACAACTATTTTACCCGTGCATTGGCTGCGTATCGTGCTCAAATGGGGGATTTAGCGGTGGCTATTTTGGTGCTGGTGAGCCGTGATCTCGACAGTGAGCGCAATGCGCAAACTGAACTTGCGTGGCGACAGGCAGGGTAGAAAGATGAGCTTTCAATTTTCCTCGTCAGACCATGAACTACAAGAAAACCATGAGATTAATGTGACACCATTTATCGATGTGATGTTGGTGTTATTGATCATTTTTATGGTTGCGGCCCCGCTTGCAACCGTCAGCGTGCCGGTGGATTTACCCACCTCTTCGGCGAAGCCGAATGCCTCGCCCAGTCAGCCTGTGTATTTGTCTGTAGGCTCTGGACAAATGTTGCAAGTTGACGAGCATCCTGCGTTTTCCCTTGAAGAAGCCAGTCAGAAGTTGCCTCTATGGGTGGCGAACAAACAAACCCGTTTATATTTGCGGGCCGATAAAACCTTGCCTTATCAGTCACTGTTGGAAGTGATTAATACGCTTAGTCAAGCGGGTTATCAGCAAGTCGGGCTGGTGGGTATTGCGCAGTCAGCATCGAGTTCCTCATGACGGTATTGGCTGGGTTGCCGCAAGGCTTTGAGTTAGACCGCACGCGAAAAGTCTGGTTGATGGGGGCGCTAGTGAGCGTCAGTCTCCATTTTGGAGTGGCGATCGCGTACTTTTGGACACCAGCGCGCACGCTCGCACCGCCTCCCGCCGCGGTGCCGATTGCTATTTCTGTCATCGCACCAGAAGTGTCTGCCCCAAAGGTGGAAAAGCACGATGTGAAAGAGGGCAAACCGCAACGCGCCAGTCAGCCTGCTGATGCATCTGAGACGGTGGCGGAAAAAGTGATACCGACGCCAAACGCGACGCCTGTGGTTGAAGATGAGAAAAATGCGCAAGTCCAAAAACAGCCGCAGTCTGTCTCACGTTCTGCCAAGAAGCCGCCTAAAGCGGTAGAGACGAAAAAGACGGTTGAGACCCACAAGGTGCAAACGACTGAGCCTCGCCCTAAACCAAAGGAAAGTCCCAAAACGTCACGTGCGTCGTCGGTCGCGAAAGAGGCGAGTGCGCCGAAACATGTTGACGCGCCAACACACAGTGAAAAAGTGACTGGCCCAGCGCAAGGACAGCTAACCGTAAAGGGGAAGGTTGCCAAGTTGAATTGGCAGCGACGGGTTCACGCGCATTTGGCGCACTATAAGCGCTATCCTCGATTTGCTCGGCGACTTAAGCAGCAAGGCTCGCCTCGGGTAACCTTTACCGTCAATCGCCAAGGCGAGGTTCAATCGGTCAAACTCCAAACCTCGAGCCACTTTGAGAGTTTGGACGAAGAGGCTAAGGCGCTGGTACAGCGTGCGTCCCCGTTGCCGACGCCGCCAGATGCCTTGCCAGGGCTGACAATCACCGTCACAGTGCCGATTCGTTTTTCACTGTAAAAATAAGGGGATACCTTTTTCGTGAACACGATGACAAAGGTTCACTCTCGCTTGCTAACCTGTTAGGCTGCTCCCGCAATTCGTTTCGGGGTTGATTTCTATCGAGTCGCCCCGATATGGAACTGTATTCCACTCAATGCCCGTTTGGGGCCCCAAAAAGAGAGAAGATATCACCAGAAAAAGAATGACATGAAGGAGGTGTCAATAATGGCAGCGATAGCCGATGTATATCCCTCACGCGTCAATGGTAAAGAAACGCTTTCCCCACGCTTAGATCCGGTTGTTTACGGCCGTGTGCAACCCAAGGTACCGCATAGCTTAAGCCAGCAAGAGCTGGATACGTTTGAGCGCCAAGGCTTTTTGGTGATGAATGACTATATGCCGGAAATGGTGGCACCACTTAAACGCGAGATTACCCGCCTACGTGATGATATGACCGGCCATGAAGAGCTATATACCGAGCCGGATAGCGACGAGCTGCGCACCATTTTTAAACCTTTTGCCTACAGTGACTTAATTGATCGCTTCTCGCGCGATCCGCGCATTCTCAATAAAGTACGACAAATTTTGGGCTCGGACGCGTATTTGATGCAATCACGCGTCAATATTAAACCAGCGTTTAAAGGTAAGTCGTTTCCTTGGCATTCTGACTTCGAGACTTGGCACGTTGAGGATGGAATGCCACGGATGCGAGCGGTTACCGTCTGGCTGATGCTCACGGATAACACCGAGCACAATGGGCCGTTGTACGTCATCCCTGGCTCGCATTATCACTATGTGTCTTGTGAAGGCAGTACCGGCGAGAAAAACTATCAGCAGTCGCTGAAAAAACAAATGCTGGGCGTGCCTAAACCAGAGACCATGGAGACGTTGCTCGATGATAATGGCGTTGCCTCCGTCACGGGTAAAGCTGGAACCTTGGTGTTCCATGACTGCAACTTAATGCACGGTTCACCTGATAATATCGCCAATGATCCACGCTCGATTTTAATGTTTGTTTATAACAGTGTGGAGAATAAACCGGTGACGCCATTTAGTGGTTTACCGCCACGCCCGCACTATCTCTCTAACCCAGACCAACGCCCATTGCAGGCGGTTGAGTCACTTTGGCCGCTGGCCTCTTAATCGTGCTAACGCCCACCTTTTTCGGTGGGCGTTTTGAGTTTGTTTTCTCTTTAAATCAGGCTTTTGCTATGCTGTCTCGATAATTGAACAAGCGTTTAATTATCTCGCCAATTTCAACGACATTAAGGAGTACCCGTTGAATATAACATCAAAAGCGACCCTGAGCTTGACCGTTGCCGCACTGAGTGTGGCCAGTGCCTTATCTTTCTCTTCTTCAGTTCAAGCCAGTGACAGTGCGCTTAGCGAAAAGCTTGGCATTGCCGATCACGCCGTTATTGCCCACCGTGGTGATTCCTACAACGCCCCCGAGTCCACGCTGCCCGCGTATCAGCTCGCGTGTGAAGTGGGTGCCGATTACCTCGAGCTTGATCTGCAGCGCACCAAAGACGGCAAATTGATTGCTGTGCATGACGATAACCTCAAGCGCAATACTAATATCGAGACGGTCTACCCTGAGCGCGCCGACGATCCGGTCAATACCTTTACATGGGCAGAGCTGGAAAAACTGGATGCGGGTAGCTGGTTTAATGAATCATACCCAGAGCGCGCGCGTGAAAGCTTCCGTGGCTTGAAGCTTGTTACTTTAGACCAAGTGCGTGAAATCGCTGAAGGCTGTGCGCATCAGCCCGGTCTGTATATCGAGACCAAGGTGCCGGAGTTCTTCCCAGGCATTGAGAAAGATTTGAAAGACGATTTGACCAAGCATGGCTGGCTAGATGACGATGCCAAGGGCAAAGTGATCCTACAAACTTTTAATAAATCGAGCCTTGAAACGCTGCAAAGTGTGATGCCAACCGTGCCAAAAATCTTGCTGCTTTGGGCGGGTGATGGCTACATTCCCACCAAGGACAGTGCGCCGAAAGCAGACGATGAGTCTTACGCCCAATACTATGCGCGCCAAGAAGTGGCTTCGAAAGAAGGCTACGCAGAATGGTTGGATTATGCCAAACAGCATGGCGCGATCGGTGTGGGTCCATCCACTATCCAAACGCAGCACGATGATGCATGGTCAAGCCAGTTTAGCTACATGGAGCTTGCAGCACCTTGGATGGTAGAGATGAGCCATGAGAAAGACTTGCTGATGCATGTTTACACCGTGGATCAAGCGGTAGACTTTGAGCGCTATCGTGACCGTGGTGTGGATGGCTTTTTCACCAACCGTCCTAACCTTGCGGTGAAAACGCTCTCTGGCGGTGAAGGCAAAGATATTCAAGCGACACTTGCCAAGCTGGGTTATTAGTCCCGCATGCGCTAAGCGCATTGTGCTTGTGAGCCCGCCCTGTTGTGGCGGGCTTTTTAGTGGTATCCAGTCGATGATAGCGGTGACTGTTGAGTCAGTTTAGAGGGATTCGCGCGCCATAAGCTTAGCCATTGCGCGTCGATACATACCATAAGCCACTGCGCCAGCGAGAATATTGCCGACTAAAGCGCCCACAAATAAGCCATATAACTCAGCCAGTTGTGCGCCCAACCATAAGCATGGCAAGAAAAATGCGAACAGACGAAGGGCGGAGATGGTCAAGGCAGTGTATGAACGGCCTAATGCATTAGTAATGGAGACCATCAACATGCATACGCCCAAAGCACCTAAGCTAAACGGCACTAAGGTCAGGTGCCAATGCAAAATGTCAGTCACTTGCTGATCGCTAGTCATGAGTTGGGCGAGTGGATCGGCGGCAAACCAGGTCACTACAGCGATCAGAAATTGAAAGCCTAAGACAAACTGACAGGCCAGTTTCACCAAATGACGGATCTCGGTGAGATCGCCTTTACCCAGTAGGCGACCCACCATAGGTGGCATCGACATGGTTAATGCAAGCACAGATACAATCGCAAAAAATTCAAAGCGAGATCCCACCGCCCATGCCGCAACTGCCTCAGGACCAAAGCCGGCGAGTAGCTTGGTTGCCACCATGGACGAGACGGGCGGTAGCAGCTGGCTTATCATCGCCGGCCCCATAATGTGGCCGATGGATTTGACGCTTTTGGCAATGTCTAAATCGTGCCACGCCATCGAGATCCAACCTTTGCGAATAACCCGTGGCGCGACAATGACCACACCGCTACCAAAAGCGATCAGGGTTGCGACGGCGGCGCCATTTATGCCCCAATCGAGCCAGAAAATGAACACAGGATCGAGGACCAAGTTTAACAGGCTAGTGACCACCATCATGGAGCCGGGCAGCAAGGTGTTTCCGTTGGCCCGCGCAATACTGTAAAAGAAATACAGCACCGCCCCCGCCCAAGCGCTGACCAGCCAAATAATCCAATAACTATCAATCACCGGAAACACGCTCTGAGGGGCATCGAGTAGCATTAATATCGGGTGACGTAGCGCATACAAAAGCAGGGCGAAACCCGCGACACCGAGGGTCCCTATCAGGAGAATTAAGCCGCCGAGTTGCTTGGCGTAATCGCATTTATCCGCGCCGAGAGCGCGTGAAATGACCGCGGTCGTGGCAATACCTAACCCGACCTGAATCCCGATAATGATCATTTGAATGGGCAAGGTAAAGCCTTGCGCAGCAAGGGGAAGCACCCCAAGTTGGCCGATAAATGCACTGTCGACTAACTGAAAACTCATCAGTGACAGCACCCCGAATAGCATGGGCAGGGTGGTAGAAAACAAGCGCTTCGCGCGAGAGACAGACTCCATCAGGCACTCTTTGGGTTAAAAGGGTAAAAAAAGCCGAGCATTTGCATGCTCGGCATAACCCAACCAATTGTAGAGGATTGCTGGAAATTACCAACCCTCTTCACGTAAGGGCATTAGTCGTTATCGGTGCGTAAAGCCAGCTGGCTTGCGAGATAGGTATAGGTTCTGGCATACATGGCAGCACGGGTCGCGTTGTTTGAGGCGCCCGCATGACCCCCTTCCATGTTTTCATAGTAAAGTACGTCGTGGCCCATCGCCTGCATTTTGGCCACCATTTTACGTGCGTGAGCAGGATGAACTCTGTCATCGCGGGTTGAGGTGGTGAATAGCACGCGAGGATAAGCGGTATCCTGACTGAGGTTGTGATAGGGCGAGTACGTTTTAAGATAGGCCCAATCTGCTTCGGTATCAGGGTTGCCATATTCCGCCATCCAACTGGCGCCTGCCAGTAGCTTATTAAAACGTTTCATGTCTAACAATGGCACCTGGCAAACCACGGCTTGATACAGCTCTGGACGACGTGTTACGGCAGCGCCGACCAGCAGGCCACCATTGCTACCGCCTTGAATACCAAGGTGGGCAGGTGTGGTGATTTTTTTGCCAATCACATCTTCTGCGACGGCCTCAAAATCTTGGTAGGCTTTATGTCTTTGATGTTTGAGTGCCGCAAGGTGCCAAGCAGGGCCATACTCTCCGCCACCACGAATGTTGGCGAGGACATAAACCCCACCTTTTTCTAGCCAGTTTTTACCAAGTAACGCGCTGTAGTGGGGCGTTAAGCTCACTTCAAAGCCACCGTATCCGTACAACAAGGTTGGATTTTTACCATCGCGTTTCAAGGCTTTAGAGGCCACTAAAAAGTAGGGGACTTGTGTGCCATCTTTAGAGGTCGCAAAGTGTTGCTCGACGACTAAATCATTAGCGTCAAACTTAGGTGGCGTTGACTTTAGACGTCGCGTCTCATGCGACTGAGCGTCTACCCGGTAGATAGAAGGTGGCGTCAAGAAGCTTGCCACGTCAACGAAAAAGTCATCATGTTCTGGCGAGGTGTTGAATACACGCATATGGGTGTTTTTTTCGAGCTCGACAGGCTTTTGTTGCCAATCCCCTTTGGCGTCTTTATGCAACACGCGAATACGTGAACTGACATCATTTAGCTCGCTGACAATGATATGGCGTGCCGTAAAGTCAACGGACTCGATACTGGTTTTGGTGTCGGGGACAAGAAATGCTTGATAGCGTGGCTGTTCTGTCGTTAGGTCAGTCAGCGCAGCGGAGAGGATGCTGCCCTGTCGGAAATGGGTGTCGCCTTGGTGCAAGTCTGACTTGAGCTGGAAGAACAAAGCGCCTTCAAAGTAGCCGAGGATCTCACTGTCAGCGGGCAGAGTCAGGGGGCGCAGGGTGTTTTTGTCGAGCCAGAATGTTTGTTGGCGATAAAAGGTTTCGCCTTCACGGACAAGTGTCATCCTTGAGTGGGCATCTCGCAATGTAAACATACCGACGGAGACGGAGCGAGGGTTCCCTTCATAAACCACAGGTGCGTCTTTGAGTGAGGTACCACGTTGCCATTTTTTGACCAGGCGTGGATAGCCTGAATCTGTCAGTGTTCCTTCACCAAAATCCGTTGCCACGAGTAAGTGATCATTATCCAACCAGGTAATGTCGCTTTTGGCTTCGCTGAGTGAAAAGCCATCGGCAATAAATTGTTTGGTGGTGAGGTCGAACTCGCGTTTAACCGTGGCGTCGGCGCCACCGCGCGAGAGTGCCACCATGCAGCGTTGGTAGGCAGGTGCATAGCAATCGACGCCCTTAAGTACCCAGTCTTCACCTTCTGCTTTGGCGAGTGCATCGACATCAATGACGGTTTCCCATTCAGGCTTTGCTTTGGCATAACTGTCGGGCGTGGTGCGTCGATAGATACCTTTGATATGGGTATCATCCTGCCAAAAGTTGTAATAGTAGTCGCCACGACGAGACGGATAGGCGAGACGGTCACTGGCATTTAATACATCAAGGCTATCTTGGTAGAAGGTCGGATAGCTTGGGTGGTGAGTAAGAATGTCGTTTGTTGAGGCATTCTGTTTTTTTACCCAAGTAAGGGCTTGCTCGCTCTCAACCTCTTCCAGCCATAAAAAGGGATCGGTGTGATCGGCGCCGTGTGCTGTGCCTAGAGTCATGGCTAACGCCGCGGCACTGAGTGCGGGAGTTTTCATTGTCGTTTTCCTTTTCCTTTTCAATAGGGGTCGTGCTCAGTCCATGAGGGTAAAAAAGCCGAGCAACAAAGAGGCTCGGCAAAAAAGAAAAGCAGTGTTGTTGCCATGGTTAGCTATTCGTTAAGAACGCTATCCAAGGGGAAGCCATGGGTTTAAGTTCGTTCGACTTCGCCGCTTGTTGCATGGCTTTAAGTGCAGCAGCGTTATTCTCCAACTCGAAGTAGGCCATCCCTTTTAAGTACTCCAGTTCAGCAGCAACATTGAAGGGAACGCCCTGTTTATCCGACGCAAAGTCAATAATGTTCTTGTACTGTTGGTCTTGGATCATTAAGCGAGCGATCTTGAGTTTGGTTTTCGGATCGGCGTCCAACGTATAAGCTGCACGATAACTGTTAATCGCTTTGGTAAGTTCTTTCGCTTGGTGCCAATACTGGCCGAGCTTGTCCAAGTGCTCACTGGTTTTTTCTACCGTGCCCTTTTCTATCTCCTTGGCCAATGTCGTGGCGGCGCGAAAAGGAATAGATTGATAGGCTAAAAAGTCAGTGAGCCTGAGAATTTCTTTTTCCTCATCGAGCAAGCCGAGCTTATAAGCGGACTCAAGCGCTGCCAGTGCTTTACCATCCTTTCCGCGCTCCATTTCTATTCCCGACAGTTGCTTCCAATACTGTTTTTTCTCTGGGAATAGCTCGGTCAACGTGGTCAGGACGTTGGCGGTGTTTGCTAAATCATTGGTTTGGTAATAGGCAGACATCAGCATCATATACCAAGACTCACTCGGCTTATCGCTGAGGGCGATGGCCTGCTTTATCTCGGGGATCGCTTGCTTAAACTGCTCTTGTTGGACATAGGCACTTGCCAATGTCATGTAACTCATGGCATCTGGCTTGTCCTCGCCTTCACTCAGTTGAATACGAAACCACTGCTTCATCAGCGAAATCGTGTTAGCAAATTTCTCCTGTACCATATAGAGCTGCGCCAGGCTGTATCTGACTTGCTGTGCGACAGCCACAGGCAAAGCATCAATCTTTAGCGCTTGTGCAAAGTATTCGGTCGCTTTCGGGTAGTTATCTTCAATTGAGTAAATATAACCAAGCTGCTGAAGCAGCACGGCTTGGTCATATTTCTTATTACCACTGCGATCGAGTGCACTCTCAAGCTCTGCCTTTGCATCTTGATAGGCTTCGTTAGCGATGTACTTTTGCACTTTATTGACGGTGCGATACGTCCGGTCCGATAGCTCCGGGTTATTGGCACCATAGGACACGCTTGAAAGGCTCAAAGCAAACAGCGCTAAAGCCAACATCCGTGTTAATGAGTTTTTCATGATGGCCGTCCTAGTTAATCGAAAACTCTATTTCTTGAGAAAGCCGAGCTTTGACGGGTTTGCCGTCTACAACCTTGGGCTTAAACCGCCATTGTTGCACCGTTTTTTGCGCGGCTCGTCGGAGTCCCATACGGCGCGGGTCTTCCTCAAGGACTTGAACGTCTTCCACGCCCCCTTGCTCATTGACGGTAAACTCAAGTAACACAATCCCTTTTTCTAACCCTGCTCGTGCCGCTTTGCGAGGCATTTGCGGTAAGAAGGTCGCCAAAGGAGTTGGTCCCTGATTACCGGCCATCCCGCCACCGCCTTGGCTGTAGTGACCCAGCACCGAACCGCCCGAAATGTTCACCGGCAAGTCCAGGTTAGGCATATCAAGCTTCACTTGATCCATCTGTGGCTTCACCGTAGATGTCACCTTCATTTCCGGTGGTGGTGGCGGCTTTTTCGGTGGCTTAGGCTTTGGAAGCTCACGCTTTCTTTCTTTGATCTTTTCATCAGGTTTGATGCGCACAAACTCGATAATTCGCTGAGTCTCGTCGCCAGTTAACTCATGGCGCTCTTTGTTGACGATTTTATCCATGCCCCAAAACAAACCCAGCGAGACGAATAATGCGAGCACAATCGACGCCAAATAACGCATACGCTAGTCCTTGCTTTTCGCTGCAATCGAGATGCTATCCACACCGGCCATTTTGATTTGGTCCATGACGTCAACAACAACACCCGCGCTTGCTTCTTGATCCGCTTGGATGACGACCGCGCCTTCTGGGCTTTCTGCACGCAAGCGCTCAATATTGGCACGCACTGCACCGACTTCAACACGGCGTTTATCAACCCAGACATCACCCGCAGGACCGACGGCAACCATGATGTTGCCTTTACTGACTGTCTGTGCGGTATTCGCACTGGGTCGATTGACGTCAATACCCGCTTCTTTGACGAACGAAGTGGTGACGATAAAAAAGATCAACATAATGAAGACGATATCCAACATGGGTGTCATGTCGATCGCCGCTTCATCATTCCCTTCATTGCTATAACGTCGTTTCATGTCGCTACCTTAAATCCTTTTACGAGGTGACATGCTTAAGCTTGTCTTCAAGCTTACGCGTTGATGTTTTGGCAAGATGATCCAAGCGTGTGCTGAAAAACAAACCGGACAAGGAGGCGACCATTCCCGCTAACGTCGGGATAGTGGCTTTAGAAATCCCTGAAGCCATCGCCCGAGGACTCCCTGTGCCTACCACCGCTAATGTATCGAACACATGGATCATACCCACAACCGTCCCTAACAAGCCCAATAAAGGGCACATTGCGATCAACACTTTGACGATGGGTAACCCGCGTTTATTTTCTATGTCACGGATTGAAACCAGCTCTTGCCGTATCATTCGCGCTGCCCAACTGCGATGCTCTGGGCGCTGTTGCCATTGGCTGACTACCGATTTTGCCGCACGAGGTGCTACAAAAATAAAGTAAAACCAACGCTCTAACAGCGCACACCACAGAAAGACACTGAGCACAAAGATGGCGACCAATACATCGCCACCCATGCCGAGAAAGTGTCGAATCGACGCTAACTCAGAGAGTATCCATTGCATGACATCTCCTTAGCTTTCCGCTGTATGAAGCTTTTCCTGATATCGTGCAATAAAGCCAGCGCTTTGTTCCTCGAGGGTTTGTACCAATCGACGCCCTTTACTGTGTACGAAGGTGTAGAGGAACAGCAACGGAATCGCGACGACCAGGCCAAGCATGGTAGTTACCAAGGCTTCTGAAATGCCGCCAGCCATTAGCTTGGGATCACCGGTACCAAACAAGGTAATCGCCTGGAAGGTGCCAATCATCCCCATGACCGTACCGAGCAGGCCGAGTAGCGGTGCTACCGATGCAAATAACTTGATTGAGCCAATAAAGCGTTCAATCTTAGGCGCATTGCGCATGATGATTTCATCCAGTTTCGCTTCCAAGTCTTCTAAGCTGGAGCCTTGGTGTTCTTTGTAGGCTTGGATGACTTCACCGAGTGGGTTGTCTTTCAAGACTGCGTCACTCTTCTTCTGTTTACGCATCTTGCTGCCAATTACGGATAAGCGTAGGTAGCACAACAGCGCGATGAGGACACCAACCGCACCCATGACAAGAATGATGTAACCTACCAAACCACCTTGGTCGATACGTTCTTGTACGTTAGGGCTTTGCACCAGTAGGGAAAGGATCACACCACGTGACGGATCAAGATAAAGTGGCGCGTAGGCACTGGATGCTGACTCAAATGCAGACACGTTCGACAAAATATTGCTAGCTGGCTGGCGGGCGAGTTCTTCAAATTTGCCGGTCTCAGGGACGTAAGTCAGGTATTTACCGTTGGCAATGGCGTTAAATTCACCAATGAGTGTGACTTCATCGCTCGCTTCGCTGCCCTCGCCATACACCACAGTTGCAGGAACCGTCGAGGTATCGCCCGATACGATCATCTGCTCCATCACCGTTTGCCAGAATTGCTCTAGCTCATTGATAGAGGGCAACTCTTTGCTCTCGGCAAGCTTGGTCAGCAGTGCATCACGGTTCGGGAATTGCACAGCGTTTTGCGAGGCATGGAAGATACCTTTAAATTCACCAGAGAATTGACGAACCACGCCAAACATTTCACCTAGTGAGCCAGAACGCTGACGTAAGGTATCTGCCAATTCCGCCAGTTTCTGATCGTTCGCATCGAATGTGGCTTTAAGTTGCTCGCCGCGTTGGGTCTCGAAAGCCAATTGCTGTTTGGCTTCAGCGAGGAGTGCCGCTTGGTTTTCTTTATCTGCCAAAAACGCCGCTTCACGCTCTCGGTTTTGCTGTGACTCGGTCACACGGTCGTTCTTCACTTGGTTGAGAAGCTCATCCAAAGTGTTGGCATGTACACTGCTTAACGATAAAGATAGGGCAGTGATACCGGTTAGAAGATACTTGATTCCCTTCATCATTACTTCTCCCCTGTAAAGACAGGTAGCTCAATCAGTGCAGGTGGTGCTTGTTTCTTCGCGATACGCAGACCTTGCTCAACCGCATCACGATAACCTTCAGGAAGTGATTCCCATTGGTTGGTTTGCTTGTTCCACATACCCGTTTCTGCGCCATCAGGTGACTGATAGAACAGCGCTGTCCGCCCTACACGAAGAAAGTCATAGGTTTTGACATCGCCGTCACGTTCCATGCTGGCTTTGTAGGCTTCAATGTTACGAGAGAAGCCTTCTTCGATTTGGTAGGCTTCAAGCACGCGACGGAATTTTTCTGATGTGGTGACATCGGCGCGATCCATCATTTCGCGAAGGCTGGCAATGCGTTTTTCGCGTTCGTTGAGCTGAAACGGTAAATCGAGTTGCACGAATTGATCGAGCGAATCAATCATTTTGAGTGTCAGCGGAACAATTTCCATCGCGGTCTGATCAATCTGGTTAATTTGCTTTTCCAGTGACGCCACTTCACTATTTTGCGAACTCACCATACGATCAAGCTGGTTATTATAAATACGCATACTGTCAAGCTGGCGTAAAACCGCTTTATATTCCGCGAGCATGCCATCGGTTTGTTCGCTGTATTGATCAATTTTTTGTTGCGATGCTTGTCCTGCGTTATTTTTACTTTCTACCGCCGACACAACGTCATTAGTAGAAGTAGCCATCGCAAACGAGCTGGTCAGCAACAGAGAACTGAGAATGGCGTTATTTAATCCCTTACGTACCATATCCGTTACCTGTTAAATTGCAGAGAAATAAGGCGCGGCGAAACCGCGCCAGGTTTGAGTTAGAAATCTTGAGAATATTTAAAGAAGAAAACACGGCCTTGAATGCTGTATAAATCTTCGTTGTAGGTGGCACCATCACTCTCAAATGAAGGATCCTCATCGGTTAGATTACGCACGCCTGCAGAGAGTCTTCCATCCCAAGGGGCTTGATAGGTATAAGCGATATTCCACGTAGTTTGGCTGGCGATGTGCCCAGTCTTGTTGTAATCCTTGTCTATATCTTGAGCTTGGCTGTCGATATAATCTGCGGATAAATAGATATCGTGAGTATCGATGTAGTTAAATCCAATACCCGTTTGGAAACGATATTTTGGTAGTCCATTGCGGCCCACTTGGTTATTAACCGGACCATTAACGAACTCAGGCTCGCTATAGTCAAGCACATAGGTACCACTGAAATCGTAACGAATACTACCGATATTTAGGTCATGCGCGTAGTTTGCTTTAAGATCGATACCAGATGTATCTAGCGTACCCAAGTTAACCCACTCCGCGTTGGCACTGACAATACGGCCACCTTCACGTGTGATATTTGGATTCGCGACACCCGTTGAACGCTCTTGATCAATCATGGACTGCAGAGTGTTTAATACAATAGTGTCCTCAATAGAGATATTGTAATAATCAGCAACTAAATCAAGATTTTCTATCGGGCTGTAACTTACGCCAAAGTTGAATGAAACAGACTGTTCGGCGTCAAGATCTTTATTAGACTTGCGAACTACGTCATATTGGCGCTCAGGACATTTACTCTCAGGAGTACCATCATTCGTACATTTAGTATAGTCTTTAGCCCAGTCACTCGATTGAGCGTCCGCTGCGTATAAGTCTGCTAAAGTAGGCGCTCTAAAGCCCATTCCTGCGCCTGCACGGAACATTAGGTTGTCCCTAGGCTGATAACGGAATGAAATTTTAGGTGATATTTCGCTACCAAAATCGCTATAGTCATCGTAGCGGGCTGCGAGGTTCATCTCTAAATCTTCAGTGAGATATAACACAGACTCTGCAAACAATGCGAAAGTCTCACGATCGCCGGCGGCTGAGTTACCTGCACTACCAATAATATTGCCAGATTCACTCTGTGAATCATAAGTATCCGAGTAATCATAGGTGCTAAATTCAGAGCCAAGGTAGAGTGGAACGTTGATATCGCCGATTTCAGCAATATTAAACTGCAATCCTCCCGAGACTTGGTGCATTTCCATTTCGGTATTACGAGAAGTGGGTGCAGCTATGGTTGAAGTCGCACTGTCCGAGAACTCCCCGCCAATAAACTCACCAGAGTTTGCCAGCTGCTCTGCATTGCTTTTGAACACGTAACCAGAGCCAGCTT
The DNA here is from genome assembly GCF_001996085.1 of Salinivibrio sp. PR5. NCBI lineage: Bacteria > Pseudomonadati > Pseudomonadota > Gammaproteobacteria > Vibrionales > Vibrionaceae > Salinivibrio > Salinivibrio sp. PR5. The sequence goes on along the minus strand of NZ_MUFK01000004.1, from coordinate 1,600 downwards.
CGCTGCTTTTTGCGTAGTTGGTATGATAACCTGTCTCCCAGATAACCTCGCCGAATGTATCCGTATTAAAATAACCATCCAATGCGAAATTAAGATCCGCTTGGAAATCAGTGACGGTATTATCTCGAGTGCCGACTTTATCAAAACGGTAATAGACAGTAGCAGGTCCCTGATTAGGATCGAGGCCATTTTCAGTAAAGAATTGTGCGCCACCAGTTGTGGTCGGGTCTATTGAAAATGTCCCTGCTGCAGGCGCAAAACGACCGAAGCTTTCGTTACGGTTAATCAATAGTTGAGATGTAAAGGTTGTGGCATCAGTTAAGGCTAAGTCGCCATTCACAAACAGCGTGTTCCGCTCAAGAGACGCTGTTTGTGCTGCTGTCGTTGTGTAATCATAACCACACACGGTGCCCAAGCCTGGATAGACGGCTTCACCGACAAATCCGTTGTTACACTTACCGCCACTGACACTACCCGCAAGAGGCTGGATTGTTCCGTTGTGGAATACATTGCGCCCATAAACACTTACGCCTCTTATGTCATCAAAGTTTGATGCACTAGTGTTTTGTGATTTTAAGTAATCTCGATCGCGCTGGTAGATTTCGTCTTTGCTGTCATGTTCAAACGTGAACATTAGGTTACCTCTATCCCCCGAGGTTCCTCCGGAAATAGAGACGTTTTTCTCGTCCCCCCCTTCTCGGTCAGGAATTCCGCCCCCGAAAGTGACATTAAGCCCTTCCATGTTGTCTTTTAGGATGATATTGACTACACCGGCGACAGCATCAGAGCCGTAAACCGCTGAGCCGCCATCGGCCATGATTTCAATACGCTCCACAGAGGCGGCAGGAATCGCGTTGATATTGGCAGGGCCGCCCCCCATCGCAGCGGAGCCAGGCAGGCGTTTACCGTTAACGAGAACCAGTGTACGACTACCACCCAGGCCTCTTAGTGACATTGTCGCTTGGCTTTGCGCGCTTGTACCTGAACTTTCGCTTAGTGAGCCGAAAGAGTTATAGCTTGATTTGCGCAGAACATCTGCGATGGATACATCACCCGCTCGTGCAATTTCGGCCTCACCTATTACGGCGACTGGCGTACTGCCCTCCATGGAGGCGCGAGTAATACGCGAACCCGTCACTTTCAGCTTCTGTAGTTCTTGCGCTTGTTCTTGAGACTCGTCCGCGATAGCGGTTGAGGCGAATGTAAGTGATCCCACTGCGAGACCAATGGCAACAGACAGTGCCGTTGTTCTTGTCTTCATCCTTGATTGCTCCCTGTCATTTGACTACTTCTTCAGCGCGTATCTTCAGTACAGCTCTTATCCCTGAGCGCGCATGACAGCCAGATATACCGAATGTTTCGTCTAGGCGTCAAACAAGTGACAGCGACACTCTCTATTTGCGCTTTCATGGTTTTGTCCGCTTATTTTGGTGGTTTATTTTGATTTTTGGCGATCAACTATGTCTATATGACTGGCTTTTTGTTTTTTGTTGGAGAATTGTTTCATTATGGGCGGGATGAGCGTGCTTGGTTGTGTGATGAGTGGATATGCTGGAGATGAATGAATTTAAAGAATATACAACTATTTAACATTCTAGGG
>NZ_MUFK01000039.1:0-30937 GCF_001996085.1 Salinivibrio sp. PR5 | reverse complement strand
ATCGAATAAATCTTTTTGTCTATTCTCAACGAGTGCCCACACAGATTGCATAGGTCAAATTGTTAAAGAGCGTTGACTTGCGAAGCGTTGCTTCGCTCGGTCAGGGCTGCGTATATTACTCGCCTTGCCGATGAAGTCAAGAAGAAATTTTATCTTTTTGTTGATGCCAACCGGCGAAAACAAAACCTCTTTTTGACTTCCCTAACGCGTTGTCGGCGTTAAGTAGGTGGGCTATCTTAATCATTTAAAAACTGACGTCAAGCGTTTATTTTTATTTGATTTTTTGCCCCGACATGGCCGATGAGCGCTTGCCCTGTGTGCCGTGTCGATGGAGGCGCATTATAGAGAAGTTGCTCACCTTGGCAAGAGGGAAAAGCGACTTTTTTTAGAAAAAGCCGCTGTTCGGTCAAACAATCAGCGTTATGGCCTAAAAGCGGGCAAATTGCTCGCTGAATTCCGCCACTTTACGCCAATCCGTGTATTCCACTTCCTTGGTCGTGTCCGTTTCCCCACCCGTAATATGCATGATAAAGCGAATCATCACTCGATCGAACCATTTATAGCGTGGGTAGTAGAGTGCGCCCGCAAACACACCATGCAGTTCAGGGGTCCATGGTGACTTCTCGATAAACTTACGGCTATAAGCGCTGGTCTCTGGTGTGTCTTTGCCCGGTTTACGCGCAGTGAGATTGACACTAAAGAATGCAGCTTTCGCCGCTTTGAGCTGTTCAACATGCGTATTGATAAATTGGTACAGCTTTTTATTAAAGTGGCCATATCGGATAGACGCGCCAATCAGCACGCGATCATAATGACTGAGATCGACCTGAGGAAGCTGATGAATATCCTTTATCTCACACTCCGCCGACTCACCCAGCTGCTTCTCGATAAAATGCAGGATCTTCTTGGTCTGCCCTTCTCGACTAGAGTGCAGTAGTAAGACTTTTTGCGTTGCGTCCTGTTGCGCGCTCATGTTCTCTCCTTCCCCATCGGCTAGCTGCGCCAGAATGTGGGCGTAAATAAAACCAATAACGTGAATATCTCTAAACGGCCAAAAAGCATCGCGAGGATCAATACCCATTTGGCCGTATCATTAATATCACCAAAGTGAGCGGCCACTTCTCCGAGTCCCGGCCCTAAGTTATTGAGGGTCGCAGCAACGGCAGAAAAAGCAGTTAACTCCTCAATCCCCGTCGCAATTAAGGCCAACATGCAAATGACAAAGACCAGCGCGTAAGCTGAGAAGAATCCCCATACGGCATCGACCACTTGTTGCCTTAGCGCCTTATTCCCGACTTTGATGGTATAGACCGCGCGAGGGTGCACTAGCCGTTTTAGCTCCCGTGTTCCTTGCAGAGATAGCAGCAGAATACGGATCACCTTCATCCCGCCACCAGTTGAGCCAGCACAGCCACCAATAAACGATGAAAACAAGAGTAAGACTGGAAGGAACAACGGCCAATGGGCGAACGTCGTCGTGGTATAGCCAGCAGTGGTCGAGATAGAGACAGACTGAAACAAGGCTTGGGTTAATGTCTCTGTCGGACCGTCGTACACTTGGTGCCCGCTTAGCATGGTAAAGACCACCAGCCATAACAAGAACTGAATCACCAAAAAGGCACGAAACTCAGGGTCACGGAGATAAAATTTAATGTTCAGACCATTATTGGCAAACGCGGCAAAATGCAACGAGAAATTACATGCAGAGATGAGCAGAAAGACAACCGTGATCAGGTTGATGGCGGTGCTATCAAAATGTCCGATACTGGCATCATGGGTCGAAAAGCCCCCAATCGCTACAGTCGAAAAACTGTGCCCAATTGCATCAAAGGCTGACATACCGGCTAGCCAATAGGCCAACGCACAGCTCACGGTCAAGGTCAGATAAATGTACCAAAGCACCTTGGCTGTCTCGGCTATTCGCGGTGTCATCTTGGTATCTTTGACAGGACCAGGGATTTCCGCGCGATAAAGCTGCATTCCCCCGATACCGAGCACAGGCAGAATCGCGACCGCTAACACAATGATCCCCATGCCGCCGAGCCATTGTAGCAATTGACGATAAAACAAAATCGCTTTGGGAAGCTCATCCAGTCCCACAATCACGGTTGCACCCGTTGTGGTTAAGCCTGAAAAAGATTCAAAAAAGGCTTCGCTGACGGAGAGATCGGGTTGCTCCGAGAGTATCAAGGGTACCGCGCCCGCGCTGCCAATCACCGTCCAAAACAAGACCACAATCAAAAAGCCGTCACGGGCTTTTAGCTCATGTTTATTGCGACGGTTTGGAAACCATAGTAACCCACCGCCGGCAAGCAATAGAAAGAAGGTCAGTACAAAAGGATAACCTGCACCGTCTCTATATATAAACGCGACCAGCGCTGGTGCGAGCATGGTTATGCTAAACAGGGCCAGTAATAAGCCGACGATGCGGGTGATGGAACGAAATTGCATAGCCTGACGTGGCCCTCTTATCGGCGACAGTATTCAACTGACGTCTCGTCGTTACACGTAAAGCAGGCTAGGTGCCTGACGTTGATTCATTTTCCAGCGGAGACACATAGGCCTGACCGCGGGTCTGGTTTTTTAATGCTTCTAGAAAATCTGCGACAAATCGTGCGTCAATACGCACGGTTAATCGCACATTATGACTGAATTCTGCATCAAGCTGAACGCCGTGGTATTGCTTGAGTAAGGATTCAATTGTATCAATGTGAGCATATTCACAGCTTAAGACATAAGGAACCGTGACAGCGATTTCTCGCGTTTCCATCATCGCCAACGCTTGTTGCACACTACTTCCGTATGCTTTCACCAAGCCACCGGTACCCAGCTTTACCCCACCGAAGTACCGCACCACTACCGCGCAAATTTCACCGACATTCGCACCAGAAAGCTGCGCGAGCATGGGCTTACCCGCCGTACCTGCAGGTTCACCATCATCGCCACATCCCCACTGCACGGAGGATTCAGGCCGACCCGCGACGAATGCCCAACAGTGATGACGTGCATCTGGATAAGTCTCACGGAGTGATTGAATAAATTGTTTGGCGTCTTCTTCTCCTTGCGTATGAGCAAGGTAGGTAATGAAGCGACTTTTCTTTATCTCCTGCTCACAGCGGACTGTTTGAGCAGGAACCCGATAGGGAGTGATGGACATACACAGCTCGACCCAATACTTTTCCCCGTCAGTCTACCATAGCCCATCAGAGAATAACGCAGTGTAAAGCTTCTACTCACACCACATATTTTAAACATTCGTTTAACTTTTGGTTGTCATTTATTATAACAATGATCCACACTAGGTCGCATCTGGTCTAACCAGAACACTCTTCAACCAGGATGGTACTGCCAACGTGGAGAACGACCATGATCTACCAAGGAGATAACCTTTCAGTTCGTGCATTGGATAACGGCATTGCAGAACTGACGCTGGACAGCCAAGGTTCTGTCAACAAACTGGATCTTGCAACGCTAGAAAGCTTAAACGAAGCGCTGGAAGCGCTTGCGGGCCAAGACATTAAAGGCTTACTACTCACCTCAGCCAAATCAGCCTTTATTGTAGGCGCGGATATCACAGAATTTCTCGGCCTGTTTGCCAAGCCAGATCAGGAACTGTCTGACTGGGTGGCGCGTGCTAACGCTATTTTTAACCGCTTGGAAGACCTACCTTTCCCAACAATCAGTGCCATTAACGGCCATGCTCTTGGCGGTGGTTGTGAGTGCGTACTCGCCACTGACTTACGCGTGGCGAGCACTGACGCCCGTATCGGCCTACCTGAAACCAAACTAGGTATTATGCCGGGCTTTGGGGGGACAGTTCGTTTGCCACGTCTTGTTGGCGCGGATACCGCAATGGAGCTGATTACCGCAGGAAAAGATAAGCGCGCCAGTGCTGCGTTGAAAGAGGGGCTGGTCGACGCAGTGGTAGAGAGCGACAAACTGCGTGATGCCGCGATAGCCATGCTTACTCAAGCCATTGAAGGCAAGATTGATTGGCAAACTCGCCGCCGTCAAAAACAACAACCTTTAGCCCTTAATCGTACCGAAGCGGCGATGAGCTTTACCATGGCCAAAGGCATGGTCGCTCAGGTTGCGGGTAAGCATTACCCCGCCCCGATAGCGGCCGTAAAGGCGATTGAAGAAGCCGCAAGCTTTGGACGTGATGAGGCGCTTGAGGTTGAGAACCGTTACTTTGTTAAATTGGCCAAGACTGACGTTGCCAAAGCCCTCGTGGGCATTTTCCTCAATGACCAAGTCATTAAGGGCAATGCAAAGAAAGCTGCCAAACAAGGTAAAGATACGCAGCGTGGAGCTGTGCTCGGCGCAGGCATCATGGGCGGCGGCATTGCCTATCAATCGGCACTGAAAGGCGTGCCGGTAATGATGAAAGACATCGCGCCCCAGTCATTGGAACTGGGCATGACGGAAGCGACCAAGTTGTTGAATAAGCAACTTAGCCGCGGTCGCATTGATGGCTTTAAAATGGGCCAAGTGCTGTCGTCAATCACCCCAAGCCTCCACTATGCGGGCATTGAGCATAGCGATGTCGTGGTCGAGGCTGTAGTCGAGAACCCGAAAATCAAAGCGAGCGTGCTCAAAGAAGTCGAAGCGCTAGTCAGTGACGACACGGTCATTGCGTCCAACACCTCTACCATTCCAATTAACACCCTCGCCAAGTCTTTGGCCCGCCCAGAAAACTTCTGTGGCATGCACTTCTTTAACCCGGTTCATCGCATGCCATTAGTGGAAGTGATTCGTGGCGAGAAAACCTCTGATGAAACCATCGCGCGCGTGGTGGCTTACGCCGCCAAGATGGGTAAGTCGCCCGTGGTCGTCAACGACTGCCCCGGCTTTTTCGTCAACCGCGTATTGTTCCCCTACTTCCATGCCTTTAGCTTACTACTGCGTGACGGGGTGGACTTCCAGCGCATTGACAAAATCATGGAAAAACAATTCGGCTGGCCGATGGGTCCTGCCTATCTGCTTGACGTGGTCGGTATCGATACCGCACATCATGCGCAGGCAGTGATGGCAGAAGGCTTCCCAGACCGCATGAGTAAGTCTGGCCGCGATGCCATTGATGTGATGTTTGAGGCCGAGCGCTTTGGTCAGAAAAATGGCAAAGGCTTCTACCGCTACACCACAGACAAAAAAGGCAAGCCGAAAAAAGAAGCTGACGAAGCAGTCCCTGCGTTGCTCGCACCCGTGATTGAAGGGGGTCAAGCAGAGATCAGTGACGAGGATATTATCGCTCGTATGATGGTGCCGATGATCAACGAAGTCGCCCGCTGCTTGGAAGAAAACATCATTGCCTCTCCGGCAGAAGCAGACATTGCTTTGGTTTACGGCATCGGCTTCCCTCCATTCCGAGGCGGTGCCTTCCGCTACGTGGATACCTTGGGTGTCGAAAACTATGTCGCCATGGCAGAAAAGTTTGCGGATCTCGGTGCCTTGTATCACGTCCCCGCTGATATGAAACGTCGAGCTGGCGACAAACAGGCTTATTTTGATGTTACACCGGTCAACGCACCGCAATCAGCCTAAGTTTAAGGAGAGAACAATGAACAATGTAGTGATCGTTGACTGTATCCGTACCCCCATGGGCCGTTCGAAAGGCGGTGTATTTCGCAACGTCCGCGCTGAAGATCTATCCGCGCATCTGATGAAATCTCTGCTGGCACGCAACCCTGCGGTAGAAAGCACCAGCATCGAAGACATCTACTGGGGCTGTGTACAGCAAACGCTCGAGCAAGGTTTTAATATTGCCCGTAATGCGGCACTCCTTGCTGGCATTCCACATAGCGTGGGTGCAACCACCGTCAACCGCCTGTGTGGCTCGTCGATGCAGGCACTGCACGATGCAGCTCGCGCGATTATGGTGGGTGACGGTGATACCTTCATCATTGGCGGGGTTGAGCACATGGGTCATGTTCCCATGAACCATGGCGTCGACTTCCACCCAGGGCTGTCAAAATCCGTCGCCAAAGCCGCCGGTATGATGGGGCTCACCGCAGAAATGCTTGGCCGTATGCACGGCATTAGCCGTGAAATGCAAGATGAGTTTGCGGCGCGCTCCCATGCCCGCGCGCATGCCGCTACCGTTGAAGGCCGCTTTAAAGACGAGATTGCACCGATTGAAGGCCACGATGCCGATGGCCTGCTCACCTTGGTGGAAAATGATGAAGTGATTCGTCCAGAGACCACCGTAGAGAGCCTCGCCGGTTTGCGTCCCGCCTTTGATCCGGCAAACGGCACAGTGACAGCAGGTACTTCATCGGCCCTTTCCGATGGTGCGGCAGCGATGCTGGTGATGAGCGAAGAGAAAGCCAAAGCGCTAGGCCTGCCAATTCGTGCTCGCATCCGCGCGATGGGCGTTGCAGGTTGTGATCCATCCATCATGGGCTATGGCCCGGTCCCAGCGACCAAAAAAGCGCTCAAACGTGCGGGCCTAAGCATCGATGACATTGACTTGGTCGAACTGAATGAGGCATTTGCTGCCCAGTCTTTACCTTGTGTGAAAGATCTCGGCCTGATGGATAAAGTAGATGAAAAGGTTAACCTCAATGGTGGTGCCATTGCGTTAGGTCATCCATTAGGGTGTTCAGGCGCACGCATCTCGACCACCTTGTTACATCAAATGGAGCGTCAAGATGCGACAATAGGTTTGGCAACCATGTGTATTGGCTTAGGCCAAGGGATTGCCACCGTGTTCGAGCGCGTGTAATGCCTTCCTCGTGACCATGAAAGAGCGGTGTTTACCGCTCTTTTTTTTCGGTTGCGTCTAACGACGTTCAATCGCATAGTGATTGACGTAACGCAAGTGGTTGCTTATTCGCTCGGCCTAGTATGGCCGCTCACTTATTCCAACCGGGAGAATGCCATGTTTAACGCGCTTGTCCTCGAACAACACGAAAAACAAACCCTCGCGAAGATCACCTCACTCGATGACGATTTGCTGCCTGATGGTAATGTCACCATCAATGTTGATTTCAGTTCTCTCAATTATAAAGACGGCCTAGCCATCACCGGCAAAGGTAAAATTGTTCGCCAGTTCCCCATGGTGCCAGGAATCGACTTTGCGGGCACGGTTGCCGATAGCCAGCACCCTGACTATATGCCCGGAGACAAAGTAGTGCTGACTGGCTGGGGCGTCGGAGAGTCACATTGGGGTGGCATGGCCGAGAAAGCGCGTGTTAATGGCGACTGGCTCGTTCCCCTCCCTGAGGGCCTCACTGAGCAACAGGCCATGATGGTAGGTACCGCTGGGTTTACCGCCATGTTATGTGTGCAAGCCTTAATCGATGGCGGCGTAACACCTGAAGATGGTCCTGTGTTAGTCACCGGCGCGAGTGGCGGTGTTGGCTCTGTCGCGGTCACTTTATTACATGCTTTAGGCTATCGTGTCAGTGCAGTCACAGGCCGACTTGAAGCCAATCAAGCGTGGCTTAAACAACTAGGCGCTGACGACGTGCTACCGCGTGAGTCCTTCAGCGCACCCGGTCGCCCTCTGGACAAGCAACAGTGGGCTGGCGCGATTGATACCGTGGGCAGTCAAATGCTCGCCAATGTCCTCTCACAAATCCAGTACGGGGGGACGGTCGCCGCATGTGGCCTTGCCGGCGGTTTCGATTTACCCGCAACTGTGATGCCGTTTATTTTGCGCAATGTGCGATTGCAAGGTGTTGACTCCGTTTCTTGCCCGAAAGCGCAACGTCAAGCTGCGTGGCAGTCACTCACCAAGCTACTCCCAGCCAGTTACTTTGAACAGGCATGCCACACTATCGCACTGGCGCAAACCCCAGAATATGCGGATAAAATTATTCAGGGCGAGGTGAAAGGCCGCGTGGTGATTGATATTGCTCACCAAGGCTAATTCACGCAACAAGGCCAATCTTTGTTACAGGTTGGCCTTTTTTTGGTGACGTACAGACAAAAAAAATCCCGCTCCGAAAGCGGGGAAGCCCAAGAAAACTGGGAGTGAGTGTAGCTGTTGAGTGAGTTAGCCTAGTCAGGCTGCGAACGTGGTGTCGAAGTGGCTAAGGTTTCTACCAATAGCCCCAGCGCTGCAGCGCAAATTGCTAGTGTTGCCAAGAGAGCGTGCTCATGACTTTGCGTTAATTCCCAAAAAGCGAGTCCGCTCAGCCCTGTGTAAGCAGCGATACGGTGTCCATAAGCTAAGCCTAATTTGCCCGTTTGTGCTTTTCTCATGACCTCGCCTTTCGTTAACGACTTGTTAATTAATCTACACATTCTTTTTACAAACACAACCCTGTTTGAATAATTCCTCGCCATAAGTATGATCAGACCGACATTTTTCGAGGTATTTAACATGACTGCCCCTTTTGACCATGCCGATCTCCAACTTGATGCCATAGGCCTACGCTGCCCCGAGCCCGTAATGATGGTGCGTAAGCGTATCCGCCATATGGATGACGGTCAGACCTTACTGATCTCCGCGGATGATCCCTCCACCACGCGTGATATCCCGAGTTTTTGTCGCTTTATGGACCATACCTTGGTCGCAGCCCAAACAGAGACCGTGCCGTTTCAATTTTTGATCAAAAAAGGGCTGGCATAACGCCAACCCTTACTCATTCATCATTGTCTTGCGCTAACTCAGTAGATACCAGGTATCAAGGACAGCCAACGCCGCAAACATGGCTGCGGCGAGCGCCCGTACCACCGCAAATGGCACATGACGCTGAATTCTATCACCCGCCAGCACCACGGGGACATTGGCCAACAACATGCCAATGGTTGACCCAATCACCACAATCCAAAGCGCATCATTAAACTGAGCGCCCAATGCTGTGGTTGCGATCTGAGTTTTATCGCCGATTTCTGCAACAAAAAAGGCACTGAAGCTCGCCCAGAAAGCGCTTTTACCCTGAATCCCTTCTTCCTCAAGCTTGTCAGGGATCAGCATCCATACCGCCATCACGCTAAAACTGATGATCAAAACAATATGCAATACGGTATCGGTCAGTATATCGGCAGCGACCACCCCGAGCCAGGCGGCAATGGCGTGGTTGACTAACGTCGCCACGAAAATAGCAAAGATAATCACCGCGGGTTTACGAAAACGTGTCGCTAACGCCAGCGATAGTAGTTGGGTTTTATCCCCGATTTCCGCCAAAGTGACGGTGGAGATAGAAATAGCAAGAACGCTCATGACATTGCTCATCCGGGGCAGGGCTTATTATGATTCAACCACGACAACACACACGCCCCACCCCGGTTCGTGCGATTGTCGTTGGTCTCGTCAAGCCCAGAGCACCTAATGGCAGGCTTGCAATCACCATGAAGATTTTGCTTCAACTGTGTTGATGATTGCCCCACTGACTGTGCAGTGGTCGACTACTCCCCAAGACGGCGCTAGTGTACGATTTGAACAATCGCTTGGCAACTTCTATTCCTCCTCCCCCTACACGCAAAAAATAAGCGAATCAAAGGCGCACAAAAATCCGCCAGCCCCCTACTGCTTGAGCGCGCTGCGAGTTATAATTGCCAGCTATTTTCTCCATTCATCAACTCGCGCGAACCTGACAATGCATAAATTCGATATCAAAACCTTTCAGGGTATGATCCTCGCGCTGCAGGATTATTGGGCCCAGCAAGGCTGTACCATTGTTCAGCCGCTAGACATGGAAGTGGGTGCAGGTACCTCCCACCCAATGACATGCTTGCGTGCACTTGGTCCAGAGCCCATTGCAGCGGCTTACGTTCAACCTTCTCGTCGTCCTACCGATGGGCGTTATGGCGAGAACCCGAACCGTCTGCAGCACTACTACCAGTTTCAAACCATCCTGAAACCGTCACCCGATAACATTCAAGAGCTGTATTTAGGCTCGCTGCGTGTGCTGGGTATTGATCCAGAAGTCCACGACATTCGCTTTGTGGAAGATAACTGGGAAAACCCAACGCTTGGCGCTTGGGGCCTCGGCTGGGAAGTCTGGCTGAACGGGATGGAGATCACTCAGTTTACCTACTTCCAACAAGTCGGCGGATTGGAATGTAAACCGGTCACTGGTGAGATTACCTACGGTATCGAACGTCTGGCGATGTACATTCAAGAAGTCGATTCTGTGTATGATCTGGTTTGGACCGATGGTCCATTTGGCAAAGTTACCTACGGCGATATTTTCCACCAAAACGAAGTGGAGCAATCGACCTACAACTTTGAACACGCTGATGTTGATTTTCTGTTCCGCTACTTTGACCAGTGCGAAGCCGAAAGTACCAAGCTACTGGATCTCGAGCAGCCGCTCCCTTTGCCTGCTTACGAACAGATCCTAAAAGCCGGTCATGCGTTCAACCTGCTGGATGCGCGTAAAGCCATCTCAGTGACTGAACGTCAACGCTATATTCTGCGCATTCGCACACTGACTAAACGTGTCGCCGAAGCCTACTACGCATCTCGCGAAGCGCTGGGCTTCCCGATGTGCCGAAACACCAAATAAGGGAGCATCATGGCAACGCAAAATTTCCTGATTGAGCTCGGCACTGAAGAGCTACCACCCACAGCCTTGCGCACCTTGGCTGAAGCTTTTGCCAGCCAATTCGACGCACAATTGAAAGACGCTGATCTGAGCCACCAAGGCATTACTTGGTATGCCTCCCCACGCCGCTTAGCACTTAAAGTGGCGGCGTTGAGCGATCGCCAGCCAGATAAAGTGGTTGAGAAACGCGGACCTGCGGTCAGCGCCGCCTTTGACGCAGATGGCAACCCCACCAAAGCGGCCATGGGTTGGGCGCGCGGTAACGGGATTGACGTGAGCGAGGCCGAGCGCCTAAAAACCGATAAAGGTGAATGGTTGCTGTATCGTCAACACGTACCCGGTCAAGCCATCGACGCCTTATTGCCGGTACTGGCCGACAACGCCCTGAGCAAACTGCCTATTCCTAAACCCATGCGCTGGGGTGACAAAGACACCCAGTTTATCCGCCCAGTGAAAACCTTGGTGATGCTGTATGGGGACACCTTGATTGAAGGCACCATCCTTGGCGTGGCGTCCAATCGCGTGATTCGCGGTCACCGCTTTATGGGTGAATCGAGCTTAACGCTGGATCATGCCGACCAATACCCAGAGCGTCTTGAGCGTGAAGGTAAGGTCATGGCCGATTATGAAAAGCGTAAGGCATTGATTATTAAAGATGCCAAAGCAGCAGCTGCCGCGGTTGGTGGGATGGCTGAGCTGGATGAAGACTTGGTTGAAGAAGTCACCTCACTGGTGGAATGGCCAGTGGTACTGACTGCCTCTTTTGAGGACAAGTTCCTTAAAGTGCCATCAGAAGCGCTGGTGTACACCATGAAAGGCGACCAAAAGTACTTCCCGGTTTATGACGCTAACGGCGAGCTACTGCCCAAGTTCATCTTCGTATCTAACATTGAATCGAAAGATCCGGCGCAGGTTATCTCAGGGAATGAAAAAGTCGTGCGTCCTCGCCTCGCGGATGCTGAGTTCTTCTTTGATACTGACCGCAAGCGCCCATTGATTGATCGCCTGCCAGAGCTAGATAGCGCGGTATTCCAAAAGCAATTGGGTACCATCAAAGATAAAACCGATCGCATTACTGCACTCGCAGGACAGATTGCAGAGCGTATCGGCGCCGACAAGTCACACACTGAGCGCGCAGGCCAACTGGCTAAGTGTGATCTCATGACCTCGATGGTGTTTGAATTCACTGAAACCCAAGGCGTGATGGGCATGCACTATGCGCGTCATGATGGCGAGCCTGAAGCCGTAGCGCTGGCACTGAATGAGCAATACTGGCCGCGCTTCGCCGGTGATAAGCTACCTACCACACCGGTCTCCTCAGCACTCGCGATGGCTGACAAAATGGATACCATCGTGGGCATCTTTGGTATTGGTCAAGCACCTAAAGGCAGCGACCCCTTCGCCCTGCGTCGTGCCGCGTTAGGCGTTCTACGTATTATCGTCGAGAACGGCTATCAGCTTGATCTTGTCGACCTCATCCGTGATGCCAAAGCTCAGTACGATGACCGTCTGACTCACAAAGAGGTAGAGGCGGATGTCCTCGACTTTATGCTAGGTCGTTTCCGCGCTTGGTACCAAGATATGGGCTATAGCGTGGATATCATCCAAGCGGTGTTGGCACGTCGTCCAACCAAGCCTGCAGACTTTGACAGCCGCGTGAAAGCGGTGTCGCACTTCCGCAGTCTTGAAGAAGCCGAAGCACTCGCCGCGGCCAACAAGCGTGTAGGCAATATCTTGGCCAAGTATGACGGCGAGCTCCCTAGCAGCGTCGATACAAGCTTGCTACAAGAAGACGCTGAAAAAGCATTGGCGGACGTGGTCGCTGAGAAAGTCGCTGCGGTTAAACCTTTATTTGCTGACAGCGATTATCAAGGCGCGTTGACCGAGCTGGCGCAATTGCGCACACCGGTTGATACCTTCTTTGATAACGTGATGGTCATGGCAGACGATCCTGCACTGAAAGCCAACCGTTTGGCGATGCTTCACCTTATCCGTGAGCAGTTCCTCAACGTGGCAGATATTTCTGTTCTACAGAAGTAATTATCAGCAAAACACGACTCAGCCCCGCTATGACGCGGGGCTTTTTTATTGCATCAAGGTGTATCTACTCTTAACGCCTCACCCGTGATTATCTCTCTCCCTATCCGATCCATCGCATGATTGTCGACGCACCCTCATGGTTTCACGTGGAACAATCAGCGCCTAAATCACTGCTGCAATGGTTCCGTCAAGGTGTACCGATAACGTAACAAGTCCGTCAATCGAACGCCCTATTGATTATCCAATAACGAGCTCTCGATACTTTCTTTTGCACAATAGATTGTTGTATGTTGATGGCTGTTTAACCATAACAACAACACCGAACCTTGAAGGCAGTAACCATGGAAGTCACTCACTTTGGCGAGAAGCTCGCTAACCACTCAGGCATCACGCAACTAATGGACGATCTGAATGATGGCTTACGTAACCCAGACGCCATTATGTTGGGTGGCGGCAACCCTGCAGCCATCCCAGAAATGCTTGAGTATTTTAAAACGCTTAGCCAGTCAATGTTGGAAGATGGCAGTCTATTACATGCCATGACCAACTATGATGGCCCCCAAGGTAAATCGGCATTGCTCAACGCGCTCGCTGAACTTCTTAATCAGACCTATGGCTGGCAACTCTCAAGCAAGAACATCATGCTGACCAATGGCAGCCAAAGTGCATTCTTCTATCTGTTTAACCTATTAGCTGGACGCTACGCCGATGGTAGCCACAAAAAAATCTTGCTGCCCCTTGCGCCTGAATATATCGGTTATGGTGACGCCGGCATCAACGACGATATCTTTGTTAGCTACCAACCTGACATTGAATTATTGGATAACCGCCAATTCAAATACCACGTCGACTTCAGTCGCCTAACGATTGATGAAAGTATTGGCGCCATCTGTGCTTCCCGCCCGACTAACCCGACCGGGAACGTGTTAACCGATAACGAAATTCAACAACTGGACCAACTCGCACGCGACAACAATATTCCACTAATCATCGATAACGCCTATGGCACGCCTTTCCCGGATATTATTTTTGAAGACGTTGCACCGTTCTGGAATGACAACACCATCCTCTGCTCGAGCCTCAGTAAGCTAGGGTTGCCGGGTGTGCGTTGTGGGATAGTGATTGCGAATGAAGCCGTGATCAGTGCGATGTCAAATATCAACGGCATCGTCAGCCTGTCGCCAAACAGTGTGGGGCCAGCAATGGCACTAGCGATGATAGAACGTGGTGATCTATTACGCTTAAGCAAAGACGTCGTTCGTCCTTTCTACCAACAAAAGTCACAGCGCACCTTAAAGATGGTGCTGGAGACCATTAACGATGAGCGAGTTCGTGTTCATAAGCCAGAAGGAGCGATTTTCCTGTGGCTCTGGTTTAACGAGCTCCCAATCTCTACCCAAGAGTTATATAAACGCTTAAAGGCCCGCGGTGTACTTGTTGTCCCCGGAGAGTATTTCTTTATTGGTGTGGAGCACGAAGGCTGGGATCATGCTAAACAATGTATTCGCATGAACTATGTCCAAGAAGATGATGCCATGCAACAAGGTATAAAAGTGATTGCCGAAGAAGTCGCGCGCGCCTACAACGAAGGATAAATGTTGGTTTCACGTGGAACATAGGTACACGCATGTTCCACGTGAAACCTTCCATTAAACCTCTCGCAATGGGAAAATGCGCCATACCATTTCCCTTCTCGCTTCTATCTAACCTGACCTTCTTCTGCTGACCGACTACTTTTTCCTTTCATCAGCTTAAGCCCTAATTATCGGTCGCTTGGTCTTAATATAGAACCATTCTGCACCCCATATTTCTAAACGGGTTAATACGGCGCAGTGCGAACAATCATTTGGCTTGGCTTGACAAATAGTATTGGATCGTTCACTTGAGACAATCCAAATGTTCCACGTGAAACCTATCGACTTTATTCTGTGCAACAACTCAGATTCTTGTTCACAGCTCGACCACGCGCTTTTTTAAACACAGTCCATAATAGTAGGTTCAACCCGCAGCATCATTAGCGAGGGATAACCGCCCACGAGTACAAGTGAAGGGAACGTGTCTATAAAGCGAAGATGTAAAACAGGCTTGCGAATCGGAACACCACAATTCGCTAGCCACAAAAAAGGGCAGCCATGCTGCCCTCTCCTTTTTCGTATCGTTCTGGCCGACACTTACTCAACGTTTTCGAGTAAACGGCTACCGATTTCGATGCGACGAGGTTTTTCCTCTTCAGGCACCTCACGCACTAAATCAATATGAAGCATGCCGTTTTCCATTTCCGCCCCCGTCACTTTAATGTGATCGTCGAGGTGGAACTTGCGTTCGAAATCACGCTCAGCAATGCCCTGATACAAAAACTTCGTATCTTGATTACGGGTGTGTTTTTTACCTGCAACCGTGAGGCTGTTTTTTTGCTGAGTAATGTCTACTTCGTCTTGGCTAAAGCCAGCGACCGCCATGGTAATTCGGTATTGGTTCTCTTTGCCTTGCTCAATGTTGTAAGGAGGAAAACCACCTGCGTTTGACGCATTCGTGTTTTCAACCAAATCGAACAAACGGTCAAAACCAATTGCGGTACGATAGAGTGGAGAGAAATCAAAGTTACGCATAATCTTACCCTTCCTATGAAGCAATAAAATATCATCTACGGCTTTCCAACTTGGACAAGCCCCCGGCGACCCAATGGCATCGCCTCATTACTCTATATAAGGTTGCGCGATTTGATTTCAAGCCTCGTCGAGCAATTTTTTATCATCGCTTCTCGTGTCACTGGTTATCCATCAATACAGGTGCGTTCATATATCCTCTGATCGCTTTGATAAACTACGACTCAGGATGATGGCATACCGCTTCAATGTTATTGCCGTCTGGGTCAATAAGAAATGCCCCAAAGTAATGGTTGTGATACATAGGCCTCAGACCTGGCTTACCATTATCGATTCCCCCAGCCTCCATTCCAGCATCGTAAAACGCCTCCACTGTCGTTCTTGTCGGTGCTGAAAATGCTATATGACGAGGGGTATAGGGAGTCTGGGTTTCTATCACCCAAAAGGTGGGCCGATCGCTTGGTCCAAAAGCACACATTCGCTGAGTCGGAAAATCAGTATTCCATTCTGCAACAAACTCCATTTGGATCGCATAGCCGAGCGGTTCAAACACCGAACGATAGAACTCTTTAGTCGCCGAGAAATTCGTTGCGTAAGTACTTAGATGGTCAATCATAGTTGCTCCTTATTGGGATAGCGGCATGCTTAATCAATAGGTGCGACACGCACGAAATGCCCATCAGGATCTTGAATCACGAAGGTTCGGCCAAACACATCATTGTAAGGAGATTGAACAACATTGATTGTGAGGTTGTTCGACCATTGATCAAAAACGGCATCAACGTCATCATTGGTAGGCACCATAATGCCAATTTCGCTCAGTCGCGTGATTGATGGCGATGGCTGCTCGCCGCCGGTCCACAACGCGAACAAAGCATCGCCCTGCTCAGAGGCAGAAAAGGCGACGTATCTTGGGCTGGTAAACACTGGCTCACACTGAAACAGTTGCTGGTAGAAACTCACGGAACGGTCAATATTAGACACATAAACCAGTTGGAGATTAGCACGCGTTTTTATAGACATCAGGCTTCCTATCACTTTGTCGTTACGGAGCTATTGAGTCTACTTACTCACAAAAATACTGTATATAAAAACAGTGCTCTGTTGTGTACTGCCTCGCATAAAAATAAAAAAGGCCAGCAAAGCTGGCCTTAATCATGGTTAACCCGTTGATTTACCGTTTAAACGTCAAGGTTTTCCACTTTGAGTGCGTTATTTTCGATAAAGGCACGGCGTGGCTCAACTTGATCGCCCATCAAGGTGGTAAACAGCTCGTCTGCAGCGACTGCATCTTGAATGGTCACCTGCATCATACGGCGACCTTCAGGATCCATGGTGGTTTCCCAAAGCTGTTCTGGATTCATTTCACCTAGACCTTTGTAACGCTGACGCGATACACCACGAGTCGACTCTTTAATCAGCCAGTTTAGCGCTTGCTCAAAGCTTTCCACTTCTTGTTTACGCTCGCCCCGCTGCACATAAGCGCCTTCATCAAGCAACTCATTAAGCGTTTCAGACAAGCTGGCAATACGTCCATACTCTTTCGAGTTTAAGAAGTCGTAACTCACCAGATATTTGTGATCAACACCGTGCGTCCGTACCACCAGCTCCGGCACCCACACTTGATGCTCTTCGTCTAAGCGGCAAGATGCTTTGTATTGACTTTCACCCGTTGACTTACGGTTTAGAATCGCAACGATGTTTTCAACCCACTTCTTCGCCGCCCACTCATCACGCAAGTCGTCGACCGACAACCGAGGCTGGTACAGCAACTCATTGAGTAGCGAAGCTGGATAACGGCGGTTCATGCGCTTAATCAGCTTGATCACACCATTGTATTCTTTGACCAACTTCTCGAGTGATTCACCGTGCATCGCCGGTGCTTCTGGATTCACAAACAAGGAAGCATTTTCCAACGCCAACGCGACTTGGTATTGCTCCATTGCTTCGTCATCTTTGATGTATTGCTCTTGTTTTCCTTTCTTCACCTTGTACAAAGGAGGTTGAGCAATGTAGATATAACCACGCTCAATCAGCTCTGGCATTTGGCGATAGAAGAAGGTCAACAGCAAGGTACGAATGTGCGAGCCGTCCACATCCGCATCGGTCATGATAATGATGCTGTGATAGCGTAGCTTGTCCGGATCATACTCTTCTCGACCGATACCACACCCCATCGCAGTGATTAGGGTCGCGACTTCTTGCGACGAGAGCATTTTATCAAAACGGGCTTTTTCCACGTTAAGGATCTTACCTTTGAGCGGCAAAATCGCTTGGTTCTTACGGTTACGCCCTTGTTTGGCCGAGCCACCTGCCGAGTCACCCTCCACAATGTAGAGTTCAGACAGTGCCGGATCTTTTTCTTGGCAGTCGGCAAGCTTGCCAGGTAGGCCCGCTAAATCTAACGCACCTTTACGTCGAGTCATCTCTCGCGCTTTACGTGCCGCATCACGCGCGCGCGCCGCATCGATAATCTTAGTGCACACCACTTTGGCGTCCGCTGGATGTTCAATCAAAAAGTCAGACAGGTGTTCACCCATGGCCGACTCAACGGCAGACTTCACTTCTGACGACACCAGCTTATCTTTGGTTTGGCTTGAGAACTTAGGATCAGGCACTTTCACCGACACCACAGCGGTCAACCCCTCACGAGCATCATCGCCCGAGGTCGCCGCTTTGGCTTTCTTCGAGTAGCCTTCTTTATCCATAAAGCTATTAAGCGTACGCGTTAGCGCGGCGCGGAATCCGGCAAGGTGGGTACCACCATCGCGCTGTGGAATGTTGTTGGTAAAGCAGTAGATGTTTTCTTGGTAGCCGTCATTCCATTGCATCGCCACTTCAACGCTCACACCATCTTCACGGGTGTGTTCAAAATGGAATACCGAGGGGTGAATCGCGGTTTTCTTATTGTTGAGGTGTTCAACAAAGGCGCGGATGCCCCCTTCGTATTTGAAGTGATCCGCTTTATCTTCTTCGCGCTCATCCACCAGCTTGATCGATACACCTGAGTTCAGGAACGACAGCTCACGCAGACGCTTGGCTAAAATGTCATAGTTGAAATTGATGTCAGAGAAGGTTTCTTCACTGGGCCAAAAACGGATACGGGTACCGGTTTGTTCGGTATCACCAATCACCGCCAATGGGCCTTGTGGCTCACCGTGGGAAAAATTGAGCTGGTGAATATGGCCATCACGCCAAATGGTCAACTCTAGCTTCTCAGAGAGTGCGTTCACCACGGACACACCCACGCCGTGCAAACCACCGGAAACTTTGTAGGAGTTGTCGTCAAACTTACCGCCGGCATGCAATACCGTCATGATAACTTCAGCGGCGGAGACCCCTTCTTCTTCGTGGATATCAACAGGAATACCACGACCATCATCTTTCACCGAGACAGAGCCGTCTTCGTGGATGGTCGCCACGATATCGTTACAATGTCCGGCTAGTGCTTCATCGATCGAGTTATCGACCACTTCGAACACCATGTGGTGGAGGCCGGTACCGTCGTCTGTGTCGCCGATATACATTCCCGGACGCTTACGGACGGCGTCCAAGCCCTTCAGTACCTTGATACTCGATGAATCGTATTCGTTGGACATTGAGTTACTCTCGCTTATTTATCCTGCGTTTATTTTGCCATGTTCCACATGAAACATCTTACTATTTTCGTCGCACATTTCCGCGACTTGATCGGCACTAATGGCGCTGACAAAAACCTGTGCGCCGGTGCGCTTGAGTTCGCTTGCCAATAGGGCTCGGCGGCGACTATCAAGCTCCGATGCAAAATCATCAATCAAGTAAATACAGGCAATTCCCTGTTGTTCACTATAGAGCTGGCCTTGTGCAAGTCGTAGCGCACAAACCATTAATTTTAACTGACCTCGGGACAACACATCATCCACTGGCGTCCCTTGCACCTTGATGCGCAAATCCGCCTTGTGCGGTCCGGAGACGGTGTATCCCATTTGTTGGTCGCGCTCAAAATTGGCTGCCAACAAGGTTTGGTAATCCGTGTCTTTCTCCCACCCTCGAGAGAAACTAAATTGTATCGAAAATTCGGGTAAAAAAGCCTCACATAATGCGGCAGCGCGTTCAGCTACGGCATCCACGTAATCGGCTCGCCACTGACTTATTTGCTCAGCCAACACCGCCAATTCCGCATCCCACATCTGGATGTCTCGGTAGCGCCGCGCCGTTTTCAACGCAGCGTTGCGTTGTTTAGTGAGTCGTTTGACCCGCGTCCAGGCTTCGAAAAAGCCAGCTTGAGAGTGAAACACGCCCCAATCGACAAACGCGCGGCGAAATTTGGGGCCATCCGTCAGCAGCTCAAACCCTTCAGGAGTAATCAGCTGCAAGGGCAGCACTTTTGCCAAGGCCACCAGCTTCTGCCCTTTTTCTTGGCCTATTTTAACATCTGCACTGCCATCACGGCGCTTTTGAATACCGACAGGAAGCAAGATCGCATCTTGAGTTTTAACCCGTCCATGCACGGTTAAGCTGGGTTGCTGATGACGGATCACTCGGCTATTGAGTGCGCTGCGAAACGAGCGTCCGTGGCCAAGAAAGTGGATGGCCTCAAGCACACTGGTTTTACCGCTACCGTTGGGGCCAATTAAAAAGTTAAAGCCTGACGACAGTTCGATATCGCAGGCTTCAATATTCCTAAAGTCGTGAACGACCAATCGAGTAAGCGCCATAACCTAGAGGCGGATTGGCATCACAACATACATGGCATCATCGCGGGCACAGTCTTCAATAAGGGTACTGCCCACCGCATCTGTCATCGAAAAGCGCACTTTGTCACAACGTAAGGTGTTGAGTACATCCAACACATAGCTGACGTTAAAGCCAATTTCGATCGGCTCGCCTTGAAAGGTGACGTCGAGAAATTCTTCGGCTTCTTCCTGCTCCGGGTTATTGGCGGAAATACGTAGCTCGCTGCCTTCAATATTCATCCGAACGCCACGAAATTTCTCGTTAGACAGCACCGCAGCTAACGACAGCGCTTGCTTGAGCTCCGCACAGTCGACCTCAAGTGTGCGAGAAGTGGATTGCGGCAGCACGCGACGATAGTCTGGGAAACGACCATCCACCAATTTAGAGGTGAAGGTGACATTGCCAACCACGGCACGAATGTTCGATGCGCCAATTTGAATATTAACGAGGTGCTCACTGTCATCTAACAAGCGCGCGAGCTCACTCACCCCTTTACGCGGCACAATCACCTGTTGCGCGGGTAAGGTATCATCCATCGAGAGCTGACAGACCGCCATCCGGTGCCCGTCGGTTCCGACCGTCCGTAATGTCTGCCCTTCTGTTTCAAACAACAGCCCGTTGAGGTAATAGCGTACGTCTTGGTTTGCCATCGAAAACTGGGTCGCGTCAATCAGGTGACGCAACTTATCTTGTGGCAGCTGCAAACTTACATCTGCCTGCCACTGCTCGATGTTGGGATAATCATTAGCCGGCAATGTCGACAGCGTAAAGCGGCTACGTCCCGCGCGTACCACCACACGATCGCCTTCTTGAGCAACCGTAATTTGGGCTTCACTGTGTAACCCTTTAATGATGTCCATAAACTTGCGCGAAGGCACTGTAATCGCACCGTCGAGGTAATCGCCTTCCAACGGCGCGGTGGCATTCAGCTCCACTTCCATGTCCGTTGCTGTCAACGTCAATGCCTGATCAGCCACTTGGATGAGTAAGTTACTGAGAATTGGCAGCGTGCTTCGCCCACCCAGTGCGCCTGATACTTGTTGCAGCGGCTGTAGCAGCTGCTCTCGCGTAAGAGTAAATTTCATAATTAAGAGGACAATGTTCGAATCAGGTTAGAGTAATCTTCTTTAATGTCGTGGCTTTCTTCACGGAGCTGCTCGATTTTACGACACGCATGCAGCACAGTGGTATGGTCACGGCCACCAAAGGCATCACCAATTTCTGGCAAACTGTGGTTGGTTAGCTCTTTGGACAAGGCCATCGCCATTTGACGAGGGCGCGCGACCGACCGTGAACGACGCTTCGACAATAAATCCGCCATCTTGATTTTATAATACTCAGCGACTGTTTTCTGAATATTATCAATGGTGACCAGTTTTTCTTGCAAGGCGAGCAGATCTCGCAACGCTTCTCGGACAAAATCGATGGTGATCGCACGCCCGGTAAAGTTCGCGTTGGCAATCACGCGGTTGAGGGCTCCTTCCAGCTCTCGGACGTTGGAGCGTAAGCGCTTGGCGATAAAGAACGCCACCTCATCCGGTAACCGAATCGCATGATCTTCGGCTTTTTTCATCAAAATCGCCACTCGCGTTTCCAGTTCTGGCGGCTCAATGGCGACCGTCAGGCCCCACCCGAATCGCGACTTTAAGCGATCCTCAACCCCGTTGATCTCTTTAGGATAGCGGTCAGAGGTCAGAATGATCTGCTGGTTACCCTCAAGCAACGCATTAAAGGTATGGAAGAATTCTTCTTGCGAGCGTTCTTTGTTGGCAAAAAATTGAATGTCATCGATCAACAGTGCATCGACACTGCGGTAATAACGCTTAAATTCTTCAATCGCATTATTTTGTAGCGCCTTCACCATGTCTTGCACAAAACGTTCTGAGTGCATGTACACCACGCGCGCATCCGCTTTACGATCGGAAATCGCATTACCCACCGCATGCAACAAGTGAGTTTTACCTAAGCCCGTGCCGCCATAAAGAAAAAGCGGATTATAGGCCGCCCCTGGGTTATCCGACACCTGACGCGCCGCCGCTAACGCTAACTGGTTAGACTTACCCTCAACAAAGTTATTGAACTTGTGCTTGGGGTTCACGTTAGAGCGATGATTGACATCCGACTGAACGGGTGATGGCGCCGGTTCCCACACTCGACCTCGGCTCGGGGCCGGCTGGGCTTGCTGGGGTGCGGGCGCCGCTGCCGGTCCGGCTGGCGCCGAGGCGGGCGCTGCAGACACAGGTTTGCTGCCCACTTCAAACCGCAGCATGGGCACGTCGACGCCACAAAACTCGTTCAACAGCTGGTTAATTTGATGCAAGTATTTGTCTCGCACCCAATCAAGCACAAAGCGGTTTGGGGCGAACAGGGTCAACGTATTGTCATTGAGCTCGGCTTGTAACGGCCGCACCCACATACTGAATTCTGTTGCAGGTAGGTCTTCCTGAAGGCGCTCAAGACACTGCAACCAAAGCGATGATGACACGTTTGACTCCACGCAGTTATACCGAAAAAGAAAAGGCCACAATGGTACTCCTGTCAGGCGAAGATCGCCACCCACAAGATCCCGAAATCAGTGAATAAGATCGGAGTTATTCACATAGATCCCACAGATATACCATGGATCGCCACAAGGTACCCGCTTTTTACTCACAAGATTGCACACATCTCCTTAATGAGACGCGCGCGGAGAATTAAGTTATGGCTCATAACCAGACGGTATTTCTCGCCAGTAATCGTTCACTTCTATGATACGCCTCCTATTATTGAAGTTGTCATTACGGAGTATTGTCATGAGTAAATGGATCTTGAGCACCTTGCTAAGTGTGAGCATGGTGATTTCAGTGCCCGCGTTCGCCCAAGAAACCGTGAAAGTGGGGATGTCTGGGCGCTATTTCCCTTTCACCTTTGTGAAGCAAGACCAGCTGCAAGGGTTTGAAGTTGACCTTTGGGATGAGATTGGCCGCCGCAATGACTACCAAGTCGAGTATGTGACCGCTAACTTCTCTGGCCTGTTTGGTCTGTTACAAACCGGGCGCATCGACACCATTTCTAACCAAATCACCATCACCGACGAGCGTCAGGCAACCTATTTGTTCACCGACCCGTATGTGGTCGACGGCGCACAGATCACGGTTCGCAAAGGCAATGACACGATTCAGTCTGTGGCTGATCTGAAAGGCAAAACTGTTGCAGTGAACCTCGGCTCGAACTTCGAGCAGTTGTTACGCGAACACTCGGCAGCCGAGGATATCGACATTAAAACCTACGAGACCGGGATTGAACACGATGTCGCGCTCGGTCGGGCCGATGCGTTTGTGATGGATCGCCTGTCAGCCATGCAGCTGATTAAAGAATCGGGCTTGCCACTTCAACTGGCCGGGCAACCGTTTGAAACCATTGCCAATGCTTGGCCATTTGTCGACTCAGCACGCGGTCAGCGCCTACGTGATGAAGTGAACACCGCCCTCTCAGCCATGCGAGAAGATGGTACCTTGGCACAGATTTCTGTTAAGTGGTTTGGCGGCGACGTCACTAAAAAGTAAGTATTTACTCACATAAATAGGCCCGCTTTAGCGGGTCTGTGTATCTAAAGGACAGACATGGCGTTTGATTTTGACTATATGGCCTCTCTGTTCCCGTTACTGCTGAAGTATCTGGGGATCACGTTAGAGATGGCGGTGTGGGGATTAGTGTTTGCACTGATTTTGGCAGTGACGATTGCACTGATCCGCGTGTTTCGCCTACCGGTTTTCAATGGCCTCGCGCAACTGTTTATTAGTTTCTTTCGCGGTACGCCACTTCTGGTTCAGCTGTTTTTACTGTATTACGGTCTGCCTCAGGTCATCCCCGCGTTAGTCGGAATGGATGCTTTCACAGCCGCGGTGATCGGGATCAGCTTACACTTTTCTGCTTATATGGCCGAGTCAATTCGTGCCGCCATTACCAGCGTGGATCGCAGTCAAATGGAAGCCAGTCTGGCCATTGGCATGACGACTCGCCAAGCCATGCAGCGCATTGTGTTACCACAGGCAGCACGGATCGCACTTCCCTCTCTGATGAATTACTTCATCGATATGATCAAAGCCACATCACTTGCCTTCACGCTCGGGGTGGCAGAAATCATGGCGAAGGCGCAGATGGAAGCGTCGTCGAGCTTTAAATTCTTCGAAGCCTATTTGGCGGTCGCACTGATCTACTGGGCGGTCGTGGTCGCTTTGACCCGAGTACAACTTTGGGCAGAAAGCCATCTTAATAAGGCGTACCAACGATGATTAAGATAGAAAAGCTTAAAAAAGTCTACCAAGGCGTCGCGGTACTTGATGGCATCGATTTGACTATCGAGCGTGGCGAAATCGTGTGTATTATTGGCCCAAGCGGTACGGGAAAATCCACCCTATTGCGCTGTATTAATTTTCTCGAGCGTGCTGAGCAAGGGGTGATCAGTATCGGCGATCAGCGTGTTGATAGTGGCGATGCAAGCACCCGTAAACAGGCGATTTTGGCGTTGCGGCGCCAGACCGGCTTTGTATTTCAAAATTATGCCTTATTTGCTCACCTCACGGCACGAGACAATATCGCCGAAGGATTGCGAACGGTAAAAGGCTGGTCTAAAGAGGCAGCACGTCAGCGCGCGCAACAAATCCTCGACGACATAGGCTTGGGTGATAAAGGAGACCATTACCCCGCTTCCTTATCGGGTGGACAGCAACAACGGGTTGGCATTGGCCGTGCGATGGCACTTGAGGCCGAATTATTGCTTTTCGATGAGCCTACCTCT
The DNA here is from genome assembly GCF_001996085.1 of Salinivibrio sp. PR5. Lineage (NCBI taxonomy): Bacteria > Pseudomonadati > Pseudomonadota > Gammaproteobacteria > Vibrionales > Vibrionaceae > Salinivibrio > Salinivibrio sp. PR5. Next base: position 6,296 of record NZ_MUFK01000039.1, on the reverse strand, counting down.
GCATTAGACCCAGAGTGGGTTGGCGAAGTGTTGGCGTTGATGAAAAAGCTCGCCACACGCCATCAAACCATGCTGGTGGTCACTCACGAGATGCAGTTTGCTCGCGATGTCGCTGACCGCGTGGTATTTATGAACGACGGCCACATCATAGCCCAAGGCACACCGGATTGGCTATTTAATCACTGCGCCGATCCACGCTTGCATAAGTTTTTGAATCAAGTCGGGATCGCTTCTTAACTTGCGCTCGTAAACGAAGGATCCTTGCGATCTCTGACTGAGCGCTTATAATTCCCGGCCCGGAGTGGCATCGGTTTAGTGATTGACTAATCGTTAGTCAATGGCTACAATCCGCCCTCTTTGTTGAGAGGCGTCGGAGACATTGGCTAAGGTATTGCCTGTTGCTAACCTCCCACGTCGGGTTAACAAACCTAACACTGATCAGTAATAAAGGTAGAAACCATGAAACGCACTTTTCAACCTTCAGTTCTAAAGCGTAAGCGCACTCACGGTTTCCGTGCGCGCATGGCGACTAAGAACGGCCGTAAGGTCATTGCCGCTCGCCGTGCGAAAGGCCGCAAGCAGCTTTCTAAATAATCCGCAGTGATTTGTGAATAAGCTCGCTTATCCTCGGGAGTTACGTCTGCTAACTCCCGAACATTTCAGTGCCGTCTTCCAGCAACCGCATCGCGCCGGTTCGCCGCACTTAACCATACTCGCCCGATCTAACTCGCTCGACCACCCACGTCTCGGTCAAGCTGTTCCGAAAAAGCAAATCAAACTTGCCGTTGATCGCAACCGCTTTAAACGTGTGGTTCGCGAGAGCTTTCGTTTACGTCAGCATCAACTACCGGCGAAAGATTTTGTGGTGATCGCGAAAAAAAGTGCCAACGACCTAAGCAATCAAGCGCTGCGAGACGAATTGGACAAGTTATGGCAACGTTTGTCGCGACCGCCGCGCAAAAAGCGCTCATCGCGCTGATTCGGGGATATCAACTGGTGATCAGCCCATTGATTGGGCCACGATGCCGGTTTACACCAACCTGTTCCCACTATGCCATCATGGCGATTCAATCCCATGGTGTGATAAAAGGGTGTTGGTTGGCAGGCAAACGTCTATTAAAATGCCACCCTTTGAATGATGGCGGTTACGATCCCGTGCCGCCTTGCGACCACCATAACAGAGACAATTAACAATGGATTCCCAACGTAATATCCTGTTGATTGCCCTATTGTTCGTTTCTTTCATGCTGTACATGGAATGGAACAAACCAGAATCCCCGCAGCCGCAGGGACAGGGCGTTGAGCAGCAGCAAACCACTCACAGTGACGTGCCTAGCAGCGACAATGGCGATACCACGTCTCTCGATGCACAGCCTGTCTCTGACAAGCTCGTCACCATCAAAACCGATGTATTAACACTTAAAGTGGATACACAAGGCGGTGATGTTGTGCACGCCGAGCTGCCTCAGTACGATGCGGAGCTCAACTCTGACAATGCCTTCACGCTGCTGCACACCAAACCCGATCACACCTTTGTGGCGCAAAGCGGTTTAATTGGTGCCAATGGTATTGATACTGCGCAAGGCCGTGCCCAGTATCAGGTGGCGCAAAACACCTTTACCCTCTCTGACGACCAAGACACCCTGCGCGTGCCAATGACGGTTGAAAAAGACGGGATCACGTACACCAAAACCTTTGTGCTTAAGCGTGGCAGCTATGCGGTGGATGTAGAGCACACCATCGATAACCAAACCGATGCCAACGCCAGTGTCACTATGTACACCCAGCTAAAACAAAATCTGCTGGACGATGGCGGTAGCTTAACCATGCCAACCTACCGTGGTGGCGCGTACTCTACCGACGATAAACGTTACGAAAAATACAGCTTTGATGACATGCAAAGCAAAAACTTGAATGTGACGTTTAACCAAGGTTGGGCAGCGATGATCCAGCACTACTTTGCTACCGCGTGGATCCCACGTGCGGACAATAATGTGCTGAGCACCCGTACTACCGCCCAGTATGGTTATATCCAAACCAAAACCAGCGATACCATTGCAGCAGGCACCAGTAAAACGCTGACAGCAACCTTGTGGGTCGGTCCGAAACTGCAAGAACAAATGGCCGCGGTGGCACCAAGCCTGGATTTGGTGGTCGACTACGGCTGGCTATGGTTTATCGCTAAACCGCTGCACTGGTTGCTCTCCACCATTCAAACCTTTGTGGGGAACTGGGGTCTGGCCATCATCATGCTAACCTTCATCGTGCGTGGCGCCATGTACCCGCTCACTAAAGCGCAGTACACCTCGATGGCGAAAATGCGCATGCTGCAGCCTAAACTGCAAGAAATGAAAGAGCGTATCGGTGACGATCGTCAACGCATGAGCCAAGAGATGATGGAGCTCTATAAGCGTGAGAAGGTCAATCCGCTTGGTGGCTGTCTGCCATTGGTTCTGCAAATGCCGATCTTTATTGCCTTGTACTGGGCACTGATGGAGTCGGTAGAATTGCGCCATGCGCCATTCTTTGGCTGGATTCAAGACTTGTCGGCACAAGACCCATACTATGTGCTGCCGCTGTTGATGGGTGCATCCATGTTCTTGATTCAGAAGATGAGCCCAACCACAGTCACTGATCCTATGCAGCAGAAGATCATGACCTTTATGCCTGTGGTCTTTACCTTCTTCTTCTTGTTCTTCCCATCCGGTCTGGTTCTATACTGGTTGGTATCGAACATCGTAACGCTTATCCAGCAAACCTTGATTTATAAATCGCTGGAGAAAAAAGGCCTTCATTCCCGCTCGTAAGTTAGGCCGCGTCAAGCAATAATAAAAAGGCGACCACGCGGTCGCCTTTTTCACGTTTACGGCCTTTAGGCCTGTCACCGACATCAAGAGTGCGCAATATGGCTCAAACCGACACTATCGTGGCACAAGCCACAGCAACAGGCCGCGGCGGCGTAGGGATTGTCCGCGTGTCCGGCCCTCTCGCTCATGAGATTGGTACAAAAATGACGGGACGCGAGTTAGTGCCTCGTCGTGCGGATTATTTGCCTTTTCTCGATCAGGAAGGTCAACCTATCGATCAAGGCATTGCCCTATTCTTTAAAGGCCCCAATTCATTCACAGGTGAAGATGTTCTAGAGCTGCAAGGTCACGGTGGCCCCGTGATCATGGACATGCTTATTCAGCGAATCAGCGCCTTTGACGGCGTACGAGCAGCCCGACCCGGTGAATTCTCCGAGCGCGCCTTCTTAAACGATAAACTGGATTTAGCCCAGGCCGAAGCAATCGCCGATTTAATCGATGCCAGCTCAGAACAAGCGGCTCGCTCTGCGTTGCAGTCCCTGCAAGGGGCCTTTTCCAAGCAGGTCAACCAACTGGTCGAAAAAGTGATTCATCTGCGCATGTATGTGGAAGCGGCCATCGACTTTCCTGATGAAGAGATTGATTTTCTCTCTGACGGTAAAGTGGCCAGCGATCTTGGGCATATCATTGAGCGTCTCGCCCTGTTGCGTAAAGAAGCCAATCAAGGAGCGATTATGCGCGATGGGATGAAGGTGGTCATTGCCGGACGCCCGAATGCCGGTAAATCGAGCTTGCTCAATGCCCTTTCCGGTAAAGAGAGTGCCATTGTCACCGAAATCGCAGGTACCACCCGCGATGTGCTCCGTGAACATATTCACATTGACGGTATGCCACTGCATATCATCGATACCGCTGGCTTACGGGATGCCTCGGATGAAGTGGAACGGATTGGGATTGAACGCGCCTGGAGTGAAATCGAACACGCCGATCGGGTATTGTTTATGGTCGATGGCACCACAACCACGGCGACCGACCCGGCCCAAATTTGGCCAGAATTTGTCTCTCGCTTACCCGAAGGCATGGGGATGACGGTGATCCGCAACAAAGCCGATATTACTGAAGAACCACTCGGTTTATGTGCAGTCAGTGAGCCTGCGCTAATCCGCTTGAGTGCCAAAACCGGAGAAGGCGTTGATGCCTTACGCCAGCATCTAAAAGCCTGTATGGGCTATGCTGGAGGCAGCGAAGGCAGTTTTATGGCACGTCGTCGTCATCTGGATGCGCTCGCCAACGCCGCACACCACCTCGACATCGGCCAAGCGCAGCTAGAAGGCTATATGGCAGGCGAAATCCTTGCCGAGGAATTACGCTTAACCCAACAACACCTCAATACCATTACCGGTGAGTTCACGGCTGACGATTTGCTGGGCAAAATTTTCTCCTCGTTCTGTATCGGAAAATAATTATCCCCAGCTCCTTCAAGGGATCCTTACTGCGAGGATCCCTTATTCTGGCGGCGCTGATCGCGGTTATCCTCAGAGTAAGATCCTGACTTATCCCCACAGTTTTCACCATGATCTGCTACGTTAATAGTGCGTCTAGCTGGAGGTGAAATGCTCTCGTCCTTAAATCCGATCTTATCGATCGGTTTAACCCCTCAAAATCAACTCATGCGCCATCAGATTAGAATGATCAATCTGTTAGGGCTTATTTGTGTGCTCGGCACACTTATCTTCTCCGCGCTCTATTGGTTTGCCTTTCAAAGCGCTATCGCCGCGTGGCACAACCTCCTCTATGCAGGCCTGTATGCGGGCGTATGGGGGATAATGGCAGCGGGTCATTGGTCGATTGCGCGCTATTGGCTATTTGGGGTGTTCTTTGCCCAACAGTTTGTGATGTCTTACTGGGTACTGGATACAAATAGCCAAAACGAATTGTTACTGCTGGTGGTACCGACTGTGGTAGTTTTAGTCTTTGAACCCACAGAGCGCTTTGCGCGCTACGGACTGGCCTTAGGCGCCATCGCGTTGATGTTCGCCGCGCAAGTGCTTCCCGCCCCCACGCCGTTAGTTTATCTCTCTAGCCTCCACGCACAGACCCTCTATTTAAGTGTGGTGTTGGTGTTTGTTGCGCTGTCCGTGGTGTTAATGGACTTTTACTTGTTCGATTTATACGCCATCAACCGCCAAGCCCGTCAGCAAATTCAGCGCGATGCCCTTACCCAAACGTGGAGCGCCAGCTATTTCTACCAATGTGTCGGGCAGCACGGTCGCGCAACCGCTGACAATCCGCTGGCTATCCTGTGCATCAATCTCGATGGTTTTCAATCTCTTAATTGGCGATATGGCCGTGATACAGGTGATCAGCTCCTTCAATTTACCGCCCAACTTCTTATCCGCCACCTACCGCATGACGCTATCATCAGCCGCACACATGCCGATCAATTTTTGGTTATGTTGGCAGGCCAAGCCTGCTTAGCCGCCCCCCATTGTGCCGCTCAGTGCCGACAAGCTATTGCGGAAACGCCTTTTACCTTTGCTGGCGGCGCTTATGCGCTCACCGTATCGATTGGTTTGGTGCAACAAATGGAAGGCAAAATCCACGCTATTCCCTTGATTGATCAAGCCACTCGAGCGATGACGGACGCCAAATTCGCAGGGGGCAATCAAATTGTTTGCCAACCCAGCAACGCCCCTGATTTTGCTACACCTTCATCGATTGACTCTGAACCCAACTGCCGAAATACTAGTCGCGATAATCGTGAATAATGAGGACAGTATGGCAAATGTAACCATTATCACCGGCAGTACGCTCGGTGGTGCAGAATATGTCGGTGATCACCTTGCCGATCTCCTACAAGCAAAAGGCCATCAGGCCCACGTGGTCAATGAAGGGATCCTCGATGATGTACTGAGCGCCAGTACATTGTTGATCGTCACGTCCACCCATGGGGCTGGCGACTTTCCAGATAGCATCGCGCCTCTGATGGAGCAGTTAATGAGCGAGCGGCCACTGTTGCGCGATCTCCATTACGGTGTGGTCGGCATTGGAGATTCAAGCTATGACACCTTCTGCGAGGCCGGCATGAAGGCGGATGCCTTGTTACAAGACCTTGGCGCCGTCAAAGTCGGGGAACGGGTCGATATTGATATTCAAGCGCATCCGGTCCCTGAGGATGAAGCGGAACGTTGGTTTACCGAGTGGGAACCCTTGATCCACAAAATCAAGTGAGCATTGTTTAACCATTTAATCTGTGGATAACTAAGGAATAACCCAGTGATCTTCCTTTAGTTATCCATTTAATAGTTTTACCCCCTCCCTACCATTGTGGATAACATGCCATTTTGATCCCAGGTGATACAGGATCGGATCCAAGGCCGCCCACAATAAGTGATCGTTTTAAGATCCTTGATCTCTATGATCTTTTTCCAGTTACCCACAAAGATCGTCTTCCTTAATAAAAGATCTAACAAAAGATCTATATAAAGA